>JALYWD010000264.1 GCA_030852885.1 Chloroflexota bacterium
AGAGCGCCAGCAGGAGCGGCAGCGCGCTCACCCAGAGCAGCGCGATCCACTGCGCGTCCGTGATGGCGTCCCGCGCGGTCAGGCCCAGCCCCGCCAGCAGCAGGAAGAGCATCCCTCCCACCCGCTGCCGGAGACCTGTCGATAGCTGTGATGCCGTGTGGCTGGAATCACGTACAGTGGGAAGCGCACGTCGCGTTGGCCGCATGCCAGGAGTCTACTGTGGGTCACCAACGCCGGTCGGTTGCCTGAGCTTGGGCCATCATTGACTGCGTACCGCACTGCACATGCAAACGGTGATCAATACTGAACACGACAAGGCCCCAAGATCTTCCACCATTCTGGATGCGCTGGGGTAGCGGGGAGACAAGAGATGGCGCCGCCAGACGACCTGGCAAGAAATTTACACGCTGACAAAACGGCGTTTCGTCGCATCGTTCTCCCGCTCGACGGTTCACCGGTGGCGGAGCGAGCGCTACCGTTCGCAGAGGCGCTGGCCAAACTTATGGGCGCCCCACTCCATCTCGTGCGGGTGACCGATCCCCTGCACCCGGGCTCCCCGCTCGCCAATCTGCTTGCTGTCGACAGCCTGGCGCTGGAAGTGTGGCTTGAGGGTGAGCGCGTTGCCGCGCGCGAATACCTCGAACATCTGCAAGAGGATCTCCAGATTGACCAGTTGTCTGTCACGGTGGAGCGTCTGGAGGGACCCACCGTCGATGGCTTGCTGGCGACCACTCAGCCCGGCGATCTCCTGGTCATGGCGACGCGCGGCCGGGGCGGGGCGGCACGCTGGTTCCTGGGCAGCACTGCCGAAGCCGTCATCCGGCGCGCAACCGTGCCGGTCTTCCTGGTGCGCGCCGACGGGGCTCATCCGGCACAATCCACCTACCATCGGATCGTCGTGCCACTGGATGGATCTTCTCTGGCCGAAGAAGCGCTGCCCATCGCACAGGAGCTGGCAACCCGGCTGGGTATTCCCGTGCATCTGATCACCGTGATTGATGTCTCTGGAACTGCGTCATTTGACATCGCGGTGGCTGGCATTACGGCTGAGCGTCTTGAAGACAACCTGACCCAGTTGTTGACCAAAGCAGAGCGCAATATTGCTCGTGCGTGCGAGCAACTTGGGGACGCCGGGGTTGAGATAACGACCGACGTGCTGCACGGAGCGCCGGGCCAGGTCATTCCCAACGCGACGCAACCTGGAGACCTCATCGTGATGACCACTCATGGCCGCTCCGGGCCAGCGAGATGGCTGCTCGGGAGTGTGGCAGAGGCCGTTGTTCGCCGCAGCACCGTCCCGGTCCTGCTCATGCGTGTTGAAGAGGAACGCCCAATCTCGTAGACGGAGAAACGGGTCGGCAAGACATGGCAACATCCCAACGCGAACGCTACCTGGCCAACCTGCAGGCCGAAATTGACGGCGCGGCACTCTACCGCGTCCTCGCGGAACTCGAAGCCGAATCCGACCTGGCGCCGGTGTATACGCGCATGGCGGAGACGGAAGAGCGGCACGCGGAGCTGTGGCGCGCCAAACTGAGGGAGCTTGGGATCGCCAACCTGCCAGCCCAGCCGGGGTGGCGCACGCGCACGCTGATGCTGCTGGCACGGCGCTTCGGGAGCGGGCTGATCCTGCCGACAGTCATCCAGCAGGAGCAGGCCGACAGCGCGAAATACAACCAGCAGGATGAGGCGCGCGAGCTGGGCCTGGGCGCCGAGGAACGCTCGCACGCGCTGGCCTTCCGTGCGATTGGTGAGTACACCCCAGGGCTGCAGGGAGGATCCATCGCCCGGTTCGAAGGGCGGCACCGCGCTGGCGGCGGCAATGCCCTGCGCGCAGCCGTGCTGGGCGCGAACGACGGCCTGGTCTCCAACGCCAGCCTGGTGATGGGCGTGGCCGGGGCCGAACTGGCCGGGCGGTCGATCCTGGTAACCGGTCTGGCGGGGTTGATGGCCGGGGCGCTCTCGATGGCGCTGGGGGAGTGGCTCTCCGTGCAGAGCGCGCGGGAGCTGTTCGCGCACCAGATCGGCATCGAGCGTGACGAACTGGAAGCCTGGCCCCAGGAGGAGGCCGAGGAGCTCGCCCTCATCTACCAGGCCAAGGGGCTGCCACCCGAACAGGCACGGGCCATGGCGGAGCGCCTGATGGCCGATCCCGCCACGGCGCTCGACACCCTGGCGCGGGAAGAGTTGGGCATCGATCCCGAAGAACTGGGTGGCTCGGCGTGGGTTGCGGCCGGCACGTCGTTCGTGCTGTTCGCGCTCGGGGCCATTATCCCGGTGGCGCCCTACTTCTTCGTCGAGGGCATGACGGCGGTGATGGTCAGCATTCTCCTCAGCATGATCGGGCTCTTTGCCATCGGCGCCGCCATCACCGTGATCACGGGGCGCAACGCCCTGGTTTCCGGACTGCGGCAGGTGCTTTTCGGCGTGGCCGCAGCCGCGATCACCTTCGGCGTCGGTCGGCTGATTGGCGCAAACCTCGGCGGGTAAGCAACCCCGGGGATTCTCCCGCCAGGTCAGGAGATGTCCGCAGGTTTGCCCGGGTTCGATTCAACGATGTGCAGATCGACGTTGTCCAGCAGTTCCAGAAGTTCATCGACCAGCGACGCGTCGAACTTGCGGCGCCAGCCAACTTTGCGGATGTGGCGCATGACGACCAGCGTGGCGTGCTCGTCCCGAACGGCCTCGGCGATGGCCGCCGCCATGTTTGCGGCCTCGATCAGGCGGACGCGCGCTCCGAGGTCTTCGGCCAGGAGGACGTTCTTTTCCAGAACGCGACGCGCCGCATCCGGCAGGCTGTCACGCCCGCCTGGCGGTGTGAGGACCCCGGCCACCAACTCGCCCCGCAGGGCGCTGGCCAGCCGCCAGGCACTGCGCAGGACCGCGCCAGCAGCCGCGTCTCCATCGACCAGCATCATGACGCGCTCCGCGGCCGGCCAGATCTCCTCGATGCGATGCTCATGCATGTAGCCGGTCAGGTCGTCTTCGACGCCAGCGGCCGTCTGGCGCAGCGCCATCTCGCGCAGCGCGGTCAGGTTGCCCGGGCGGAAGAAGTGCTGGAGGGCCTGCTGCGCGCGCCGCGGCGGGTAGACCTTACCCTGCCGCAGGCGCTCGATGAGGGCGTCCGAGGGGAGATCAACAAGCTGCACGCCGGCATCTTCCAGGAGACGATCAGGGATCGTCTCCCGGACCTCGATCCCGGTGATGCCGGCGATGACATCCTGCAGGCTTGCCAGGTGCTGGATGTTGAGGGTGGTGATGACGTCGATGCCAGCATCGCGCAAGACCTGGACATCTTCGTAGCGTTTGGCGCGCGCCGAGCCGGGCGGGTTGGTATGCGCCAGTTCATCGACCAGGACAATCTCCGGCC
>JALYWD010000268.1 GCA_030852885.1 Chloroflexota bacterium
GAAGATGATCGTGCTCTCGGTGCTGATCGGGGCCGGGTCAGCCGCGCTCGGGTATGCGTTCGCGCGCTGGCAGGATCTCTCCGTGTCTGGCTCCATGGCCACTGCCACGGGGGTGCTCTTCCTGCTGGCGCTGTTGCTCTCCCCCTCGCAGGGGGCTATTGCCCGCATGCGCCGCCGGGAGCGCAACGCCCGCCGCTTTGCCGTGGATCTGCTGGTGATGCACCTGTTCACGCACGAGGCCACGGACGTGCAGGCCGACGAGAGCACCATCGGCCACGTCAACGCCGCCCTGCGCCTCTCTCCCCAGGATGCCCGCGCCACCATCCGCCGCGCCCGCGAGCAGGGTCTCATCGAGCAGTACGCCGACCGCCTCACCCTCACGCCCCAGGGCTACCTGGTGGCCCAGGACCTGGCGCAGGCGCGGGGGTGATGGCTCGGGTTCATCGTGCCGGGATCTGATGTTGTGGTGAGCAGTAGCAGGGCTAGGCCTTGAGCGCGTCAATGACCGCTTCAGGGTTATGCTCTATGACACGCAGCAGCGTGCGAGCGGCGCTGTCCGGCTGTTTCAATCCTTGCTCCCAATCGCGCACGGTGCCAATGGGCAGGCCGAACTCTGCCGAGAATTGCTCCTGAGTCATGTGCAGTTGAACGCGGATCTCTCTGGGATTGGGTACGCGCCGCATGTTCGCGAGTTGCGCCGCAGTGATGGGAGGATTGTCGGGGTCCGATAAGGCGTTGGCCTCAACCTCTTCTTCCGACATGGCATCCACCCGCGCCCAGTCAGACTTCTGGGTGAAGGGGTGCGTGCTTCCATCCGGCAGTACCTGCACGATGGATCCATCAGCGAGTCGTCTTGCCCTGATCATACCTTCGTCGCTCATCGGTTCTTGCCCTCCTTGCAGAGATAATGCGCCGGTACGCTCCCCGCTCAGTGAAGATCACCGCGATGTAGCGATTGTTGACTCTTCCAACTGCGCGTTGACGCACTTCTTGATGTTCAGGTTTTGTGGTGTCGTCAACAACAAGATATGGATCATCAAATACCTGCGCAGCCTCTGCGAAAGTTATGCCATGCTTGATCTGGTTGCTGGCGTCCTTGGCAGGGTCCCATTCAAACTCCGGCATATGTTCCATGGAGCAGTAGTATACGGCAGAGCAGTAGTGTGCAAGAGAGCGCTGCTTGACGGCACGCAATCATTGGCTACGCCTGTTCACCAACGCCCCGGCACGGCATGTGCACGCTACGCGCTGCGAGCCGGATCACCGTGCCCGGTAAACCTTGAACTTTGACCACACGAAGGAGCACTATCAATGACCAGCGTCGCGGCGGAACCCAAGGTTCTGCCCGGGTCACGCTTTCCCCTGGGCGCCACACCGGATGGCGAGGGAACGAACTTTGCGCTCTTCAGCGAGAATGCCACGGGCGTGGAGCTTTGCCTCTTCGACGCCGATGGCAAGGAGACTGGCTGCGTCCCCCTGCGCGAAACCACCGCGCACGTCTGGCACGGTTACCTGCAAGGCATCGGGCCGGGGCAGCAGTATGGCTACCGCGTGCAGGGCTCCTTCGCCCCGGAGGAAGGCCACCGCTTCAACCACGCCAAATTGCTG
This sequence comes from Chloroflexota bacterium, assembly GCA_030852885.1. Lineage (GTDB taxonomy): Bacteria > Chloroflexota > Chloroflexia > Thermomicrobiales > UBA6265 > JACCXM01. The sequence continues at coordinate 1,609 of JALYWD010000268.1, forward strand.
ATCGATCCCTACGCCCGCGCCCTCGCCGGCACGGTGGACTGGCGCGCGCCCGTCTTCGGGTACCCCCTGGGCAGCGGAAATGACCTGAAGCAGGACACCCAGGACGACGCCTGGGGCGTGCCCCGCGCGATCGTGGTGGATGACGGCTTCGACTGGGGCAACGAGCGGCGGCCGAACGTCGAGCTGCACAACACCGTTATCTACGAGTTGCACGTCAAGGGCTTCACGGAACAGCACCCGGACCTGCCGGAGGAGCTGCGCGGCACCTACGCTGGTCTCGCTGCGGAGCCGGTGATCGCCTACCTGAAGGACCTGGGCGTGACGGCGGTGGAGCTGCTGCCGATCCACGCTTTCCTGGATGACGCCCACCTGCTCGATCAGGGGCTGCGCAACTACTGGGGCTACAACACCAT
>JALYWD010000285.1 GCA_030852885.1 Chloroflexota bacterium
CCGCGCTCGATTTCGTGCAGGGATTCGCCTTCTCGGAGGAGGATATTGCCTACCTGCGGGCGGTGAAGGGGTACGACGACGGCTTCCTGGATGAGCTGCGCGCCTATCGCTTCAGCGGCGATATCGACGCCATCGCCGAGGGGATTCTTTCCTTCCCGGATGAGCCCATGCTGCGCGTCACCGCGCCCTTTCGCCACGCCCTGCTGCTGGAATCGGGCCTGTTGCGCGCGGTGGGCATATCGACGTTGATCGCGACCAAGGCGGCGCGGCTCGTTGATGCCGCTGCCGGGCGCTCCGTGGCGGACTTTGGCTACCGCCGCGCGCAGGATCCCTACCTGGCCACGCGCTCGGCGATCATCGGTGGCTGCACCAGCACCTCCTACGTCGCGGGCGCGGCGCAGTTCGATGTCCCGACGGCTGGCACCATCCCGCACGCGCTCGTGCAGTTGTTTCCCTCGGAGGAGGAGGCGTTCCGGGCGGTGGCCTCCACGCTGGAGAGCTACTCCCTGCTGCTGGATACCTACGACGTCCACCACGCCATCGAGACGGCGGTCGAGGTCGCGCTGGAGGCGCAGGCTCGCTACGGCCACCGCCTCGCGGCGGTGCGGCTCGACAGCGGCGATATCCATGCCGACAGCATCCATGTCCGCGCGGTGCTGGACCGCGCCGGCCTCACCGAAACGCGCGTCCTGGCCAGCAACGACCTGAATGAGTTCCGTATTGCCGAGCTCCTGGCTGGTGGCGCCCCGCTGGATGGCTTCGGCGTGGGCGGCAACCTGGATGTGGGGCTGGGTACGGTCGAGAGCGGCACGGTGGGGGGCACGCTCGGGGCGGTCTACAAGCTGGTCTGGTACGAGGGAGCCGGGGACCCCGCGCGCATCAAGGTCGCTGGTGACAAGAGCACCTGGCCGGGCCGCAAGCAGGTGGCCCGCATCGGCGCGTTCACGGAAGACATCATCCAGCTAGAGGATGAGCCACTCCCCGCTGACGGCGTTGCGCTGCTGCACCCGGCCATGGTTGGTGGCGAGCAGGTGGTTCCCGAGCCGGATGTGATGGCGCTGCGCGAGATCGCGGCCCAGGAGTTGGCTGCGCTCCCAGCGCCATACCGGCAGTTGCGGGACGCTCCTACCTATCCGGTACGCAAGAGCGACGCCCTGCTGGCCCTGCGCGAGCGCGCCACCCGGCGCGAGGCGGAAGTCAGGTCGTAGAAGCCGCCCGCCGTCGTGGCCAGCGCGCCACGGCGAGCATGGCGCCCACGACGACGAGCAGTCCGCCCGCCAGCGCGGCGTTCTGCAGACGCTCACCCAGCATGGCGGCCGCCACCAGGCCGACTGGTAGTTCCAGGTTGCTCACCAGCGCGTTCTGGACGGCGGAGAGGTGCCGCAGCCCGAACGCCCAGAGTGCAAAGCCCAGCGCGGAGCAACCAGCGCCCAGGTAGATCAGGAGCCCCACGCTGTGGGCGGTCAGGCTCGGCATGCCGGTGCTGCGGGCCTCCAGCAGGGCGATCGGAATGAGAAAGAGCGCCCCGAAGATCGCGCAGCCAGAGAGAATTGGCATCAAATTCGCTTCCTGGTAGGCGCGGCGGCCCAGGGTCGCGTAGATTGCTGCGCTCAACACCGCGGCCAGCAGCAGGATCAGTCCCAGGCCCGAGTGCGCTCCGCCGTTCATCATCGAGCCGACCAGCACCATGCCGGCCAGGGAGCAGAGCAGCCCGGCCACCTGGAGCCGTCCCAGGCGCTCCCGGAGAAAGGTGATCCCCAGGATGCTGGAGGCCAGGGGGATGCCGCCGCCCAGGATCACTGTGGCGTCACCGGCTGGCGCATTCTGCAGCCCGGCATTCTGTGTCGCGAAGTAAAGCGTGACGCCGGTCAGCCCCAGCAGCGCCGTGCGCACACTGAACTCGGGCCGGCCACTGCTCCGGAGGGAAAGCAGCCCCAGCAGCAGCGCCCCGATCAGGAAGCGCAGGCAGGCGAGTTGCGTGGGCGGCAGGGCCACCATGGCCGCCTTGGTGGCCGCCAGCGACGTGCCCCAGAGCGTGGCCGCCCCAACAAGCGCGAGCGTGGCCAGCACGTGGACGGTTATCACCGGCCGGAGCAGGGTGGATGTGACGGAGCGGGCAGCGGAGATGGACATCGATGGCTCCCTCTGGTCGGTGACACGCAGCGGTGTGTCACCTTCACAGAGTGGGGCCAGCGCCCGGGGGAGCCATCAGTACAAGTA
>JALYWD010000288.1 GCA_030852885.1 Chloroflexota bacterium
GGATGAGTCTGGAAATCTGGAGGCCAGGTGCGATCGCCGGGCCAGGGTGACCTAGCTTCGCTGCGCCGATCCTCGCATCTCGCCCTTCTTGCGCTCCTTCGCCCGCTCATCAGCGGAGAGGTAGCGCTTGCGCAGGCGCCAGTTCAGCGGGGTGACCTCCAGCAATTCGTCGTCGGCCAGGAAGTCCAGCGCCTGCTCCAGCGAGAGCACCGTCGGCGGCGTGAGGCCGATGGCGATGTCCTTGGTGGAGGCGCGCATGTTCGTCAGCTTCTTGGCGCGGCAGACATTCACCGGCAGGTCGCCCTGGCGCGGGTGCTGCCCCACGATCATCCCCTCGTACACCTGGGTCTGCGGCTCGATGAAGGTGACGCCGCGCTCCTGCGCGTTGGCCAGGCCGTGGCTCAGGGACACGCCGGCTTCAGACGCCACCAGCGGCCCGGAGCGGCTGCTGGAGATGGGCCCCAACCACGGCTCGTAGCCGATGAGGCGAGAGGCCATCACGCCGTTACCGCGTGTAGCGGTGAGGAACGCGTTGCGCAGGCCAATCAGCCCGCGCGTGGGAATGGTGTACTCCAGGCGCACCGAACCCCGGCCATCGTTCACCATGTCCGTGAGGCGGGCGCGGCGGTTGCCAACCAGGTCACTGACCGTGCCGACGTACTCCTCGGTGGTGTCGATGATCAGTTGCTCCACTGGCTCATGCACCGCGCCGTTGATCGTTTTCGTGATGACCTCGGGGCGGGAGACCTGGAACTCGTACCCCTCGCGCCGCATCGTCTCGATCAGCACCGAGAGGTGCAGTTCACCCCGGCCGGAGACCGCGAAGACATCCGCCTGCTCGGTCTGCGCCACGCGCAGGGAGAGATTGGTCTCCAGTTCGCGGCTCAGCCGCTCGCTCAGTTGGCGTGAGGTGCTGTACTGCCCCTCACGGCCTGAGAACGGGGAAGTATTGACGCCGAACGTGAGGCGCAGCGTTGGCTCCTCAATGGCAATCACCGGCAACGCTTCCGGCACGTTGGGATCGGTCAGGGTGGCGCCGATCTGGGCGTCAGGAAATCCAGTGAGGGCGATGATTTCCCCTGCGCTGGCCTCTGGCACCTCGACACGCTTCAGGCCATCGAAGACGGCGAGACCGCTGATCTTCTGCCGCGTCTCAACGCCGTCAGTCCCCAGGTGCAGCAGGATATCCCCGGTGCGCACGGCGCCACGCTGAATCTTCCCGATGGCAATACGGCCGCGGTGCGCGTCGTAATCGAGCGAGGCGACCAGCATCTGGGCCGGGCCATCGACATCGACATTGGGCGCAGGAACGTTGTGCACGATCGTCTCGAAGAGCGGGCGCAGGTCTGGCCCAAGCTTTTCCACCTCTGGCTCGAACCCGGCGCGGCCTTCGCGCGCGATGGCAAAGAGGACCGGGAACTCCAGTTGTTCCGGCTCGGTGGCCAGGTCCAGGAAGAGATCCTGCAAGCGACCCATCGCCTCATCAATGCGCGAGGCCGGACGGTCGATCTTGTTGACGACCACGATGGGACGCAGACCACGCTCCAGCGCTCGCGCCAGGACGGTGCGGGTCTGCGGCATGGGGCCTTCCACGGCGTCGATGAGCAGCAGGCAGCCATCGGCCATGTTCAGGACGCGCTCCACCTCGCCGCCGAAATCGGCGTGGCCGGGGGTGTCGATGATGTTGATCTTGTAACCGTCGTAGTGGACAGCGGTGTTCTTGGCCAGGATGGTGATGCCGCGCTCACGCTCCAGGTCGTTGGAATCCATGATCAGGGTCCCGGCCGCTGTCGGATCTCGGAAGATGTTCGATTGCTTGAGCATGCCATCGACCAGCGTGGTCTTGCCGTGATCGACGTGGGCGATGATGGCCACGTTACGCAGTTGGGCGGGTCCGGTCGTCATAGCGATATCCGATGCTGTCGGCCGATTGGCGGTGGCAACCATGGGCAGTGCGAAGTCCTTCCTGAACGCTGAATCGTGAAGCAAGATGCGAGACGGTGTGAAGAGCGTGCCGAACTCAACGCAGAGCAGGAATCCGCCGCACACGGAACGGCCCGTGCCATTGGCACGAGCCGCATTGCACTCCAAAGTATAGCAGACCACACCCGGCGACGGTTATGGAAACTACATGATGCCGCGC
>JALYWD010000293.1 GCA_030852885.1 Chloroflexota bacterium
CAAGAGGCACAAGCATGGGAAGGGACGGCGGCGCAAGCACAAGCAGCCATGCAAATCCCAATCCAAGGCCAAGACGTGTGCGGGTGGGATGTGCGGTGGTGTCACCAACAACTGCAAGAAGTTCGTCGATTGCGGCTCGTGCGACTGTAGTCCTTCCTGCGACGCGTGCTTCATCTGCCGGTCAGGCCCGAACACACCTGGGACGTGCGTGGTTGATCCGGAGCAAGAGGGCGAGCCTTGCGGCAATGATGGGCAGGTCTGCCAGGCCGATGGCTCGTGTGCCTGCCAGGCGGGCAGTTGTCCTGATGACGCTCCGATCTGCCAGTTGGGGCAGTGCTTGCCCTGTGCCACCGACACCCAGTGCCAGTTCGCCGGACTGGGCGATCGCTGTTGTGGTGGGATGTGCCGGGAGTGCTGCGGATATGGCGATTGCGGCGGATCCACGCCCATCTGTGTCGACAATGTCTGCACGGCCTGTTCAGCCACGAACCCATGCCCAACCGGCTGCTGTGACGAGGCCACCGGCACATGTCTGACCAACTGCCCTACATGCCACGACTGCACGGGCGGGACGTGCCAGCCCGACGCCACACTGGAGCACACGTGCGTTGGACCTTGCCCGAGCGGGCAATGGTGCAATGCCGGCGCATGTGCCGGCATCCAGGGCACCGTTACGATCCCTGACTGCCAGAGCCTGTGCGGAGGCAGTACGCAAGTCTGCGGGCAGATCGTGACCTGCCCGAGTTGCGATCTGTGCCAGGACCAAACCGGTTGCAGGTCGAACTTTCTGCCCGAGGGTCCGCGGGGTGCGGGACGATACTGTTCACTTTCCGGTGGGGCGTTTGGCTTATGCGGCAGTTGCGCTGCCGGGGCCTATTGCACTACGTCAGGCACCGTCTCAGGCGACGTCTGTGGAATACTCTGCCCCCACTGAGACTGCAGCCATTGCCGACCTGGACGCCTGAGACCCGCTTTACATCGCACGCCGTCGACGTTGCATATCATGCCCAATCATACCGGGCGGGGATCGTCTCCCCGCCCGTAGCACTCATCTCTTGCTTGCGGTGAAGTCCAGGGCGGATAGGCCACGCCGGCGGTGCGCCCTCGATCCGTCACCTGATCCAGCGCCGCGAGCAATCTCGCCCTTGTGACGGTCAGGATGGGGCAGCGAGGCATTGACTCCATGGCCGTGCCTCCTTTGGCAGGCAAGGCAAATGAGCCTTGGGACGACACCTGAGGACAGGCGCGCCATCAAACCGCTGTGGTTGGGAGCCGAGATCCTTCGACGAGCTCAGGACGACAGATGAAGGTGGGCGGCAGAGAGCGACGCGCTGGGGTTCCAGCGATGTTTGGCCCCAGGTCACGCTCACCGCGGACGCCTCGACCCGCCGCAAGTCTCCAGCGAGCCCCGCTCCCGATGTGCAGGGAGCGGGGTTGGGGTGAAGGGCTCTACCCCTCGCCGTAGGTTCCGTACACCGGGCGGCCGGTGACCTCGTAGGTCTGCAGGGCGAGTCCGCCCGGGGTGGTCTGGCTGGCGGTCAGCGCCAGGCCGGTGGGCGTGGCGCCGTCGCGGAAGAAGCGGCGGCCTGTGCCCAGGACGACCGGCGCGACCACCAGCCGCAGCTCGTCAATGAGGCCGGCGTCCAGCATGCTCTGGCCCAGGCGGGTGCTGCCGTGGATCTGGATCTCCCGCCCTGGTTGCGCTTTCAACGCGGCCACCTGGGACGGGACATCGCCGGAGAGCACAGTGGCCGGGCCCCACGCAGCGTCTGCCTGGGAGAGGGTCTGCGAGGCGACGTACTTCGGGCAGCCATTGAGACTGCGGGCCACGACATCGTCCGGATCGTCCATCTGGGGCCACGCTTCGGAAAACTCCTGGTAGGTGCGGCGACCGAAGAAATACGCGTCGGCATCCCGCGCCCAGGCCTGGATCTGCGCCAGGAACGCGTCATCGAGGTATGGCACGAACCAGCCGCCGAGCGCGAAGCCGTCGCTGCGGTCTTCGTCCGGGGAACCCGGCCCCTGCGAGATGCCATCCAGGGTCACGAACTCCATCATCACGAGTTTCATGGCAAAACGTCTCCCTCCGGCAGGGACTGTCCCGGCCGACCATCGCTGCGCGCTGGCAGCCGCTATCGCTGTCTGTTCCGGTGCGACGAACTGGTTGCTACGGCTCCCGCTGCTCGACCAGGGCGGCCAGTTGCGCGATGACCGTGCCCCAGCCGTCGTAGAAGCCCATCTCCTCGTGGTTGTCCCGGTCGGCCTGGCTCTTGTGCATCACGTGGGCGGCGTACTCGGCGCCTTCCGGGTGATCCCGCAGGGAGATGACCGCCGTCATGAAAGGGGCATCCGCCGGGCGCCAGCCTCCGAGCAGGGTGTCGGTGAAGACCAGCCGCTCGCCTTCCACCACGTCCAGGAAACAGCCGTTGACGTGCGGGCCGAAGTGCTCGCCATCCTCGCTGTACAGCGTCTCGAACGCGCCGCCGGGGCGCAGATCCAGCGCCTGGACCTGGCATTTGGCGGGCGCGGGGACCCACCACTGTTCGAGCCTGGCGGGGTCGGTCCAGGCCTGCCAGATCACCTGGCGCGGGGCGCGCATCACGCGGGTAAGGGTGAGATCCAGGTCCGGGTTCACGTGCGTCATTCGGCCATGTCCTCCGTGGTTGCGGTGGTGACGAACGCCTCCAGTCGGTCCGTGCGCGCTTCCCAGACATCGCGCTGTTCCGCCAGCCAGGCCTCGAT
>JALYWD010000348.1 GCA_030852885.1 Chloroflexota bacterium
GGTGCACAGGCGGCGTCCACTACATCGACGGGTTCGCCGGTACCGGACAGCCGCATCTTCGCGGTGAAGGGCGTCCCATCGACGGTTCCCCCGTGATCGCCATGAGCCTTCCCCGGCCCTTCGACAGCTACACGTTCATCGAGCAGGAGCCGTGGCGGGCCGAGCAGCTGCGCCGACTCTGCGCGGAGTATCCCCACCTCAACACCCGGGTCATCGAGGCTGACTGCAACGACGTCATCGTCAACCAGGTGACGCCGGTGGTCCGGTGGGAGAATCGAGCGCGCGGGTTCGCCTTCCTGGATCCGTTCGCGATGAACCTCAACTACGCGACGATCAAGGCCATCGCCGGGACACGGGCTATTGAGATCATCCTGAACCTGCCGACCATGGCCATGAATCGGACCAACCTGCCGAACGACGCCAGGAAGCTGACTTCAGAACAATACGAGCGGATGGACGTCTTCTGGGGGGACCACAGCTGGTTCGACCTCATCTATGAGAAGCGAGACGGCCTGTGGGGTCCGGAGTACCTCAAGGCGGGTACTACCAGCGCGGAGCGCCTGAGTCGGTTGTTCATCGATCACCGGCTCAAGCCCCTCTTCCCCCATGTCACCGACCCGCTCATCGTGAAGAACACGACCGGGCAGCCCATCTACAGCCTGATCTTCGCGAGTCCGAACGCGACCGGCAAGAAAATCGCCGACCATGTGTTTCGCACCTCGCAGCCTGTCCAGCGGCCCGCGCCTGCTACCCTTCCCCTCTTCCTGATGTAAGGAGAGGGAACTCGATCGTGGCGAATGCTTCCGGCATCGAGTGGACGGAGGCGACCTGGAACCCGCTCACGGGGTGCACGAAGGTCAGCCCCGGCTGCAAGCACTGCTACGCCGAGCGGCTGTCGAAGCGCCTGTTGGCGATGGGTCACCCGAAGTATGCCAACGGGTTCCGGCTCACCCTCCACGAGGAGTCTCTGGGCCTGCCGCTGCGCTGGCGTAAGCCCCGCACGATCTTCGTCAACTCCATGAGTGATCTCTTCCACGAGGACGTCCCGGACGCGTTCGTGCATCAGGTGTTCGAGGTCATGGGGCAGGCGCACTGGCACCGCTTCCAGGTGCTCACCAAGCGGCCCGAGCGGCTGCTCACCCTCGACCCGGATCTGGCGTGGCGGCCAAATATCTGGATGGGCGTCAGCGTCGAGAACGACCGATACGTGTCCCGTGTTGACCTGCTCCGCCAGACCGGGGCGCACGTCAAGTTCCTGTCCCTTGAGCCGCTACTCGGACCACTGCCGTCTCTCGATCTTGCCGGTATCGACTGGGCCATCGTCGGCGGAGAGTCGGGGCCTGGGGCACGCCCGATAGAGGCATCATGGGTCCGAGACATTCGTGATCGCTGCGTTGACGCCGGTGTGCCGTTCTTCTTCAAGCAGTGGGGCGGGGTCCAGAAGCACCGCACCGGCCGCGAACTGGATGACCGCACCTGGGATCAGATGCCCGGAACTGCGACGGTCTTCGTCGCGGACTGATCATCAGGCTCTAATGTAAACAGGGACGGACCTGTTGGCCCGCCCCTCTCGTTGTCTCTTGGTTCTTGTGACCTCGATTTCGTTGGCCCTCTATCTGAATTGTTTACCATCAACTACACTTTGTCGCATAGAGATTGCGCCGCCGCGAGGTCCTTGCCGGTCCATCGCCGACGGAAGGAAGGGGAGTCTCTCCATGCAGATCATCGGGATGATCCGCACCGACAACGCTTCAGAGATCGACAATTCGGTGGCCCAGACCGTCGAGGGCGTCATTGACCGCGACTTCGTCAAGGAGTTCGCGCAGGCGCACGAGGAAGCCGGCTTCGACCGCGTCCTGATCGGCTTCCACTCCACCGGGCCGGATGGCTGGCTGGTGGCCGCGCACGCCGCCGCGCACACGGAGCGTCTGCACATGCTGATCGCGCATCGCCCGGGGTTCCTGGCGCCGACAGTAGCCGCGCGCGCCGCCGTCAGCTTCGATCACTTCAGCGGCGGCCGCATGTCCTTCAACATCGTCACCGGCGGCAGCGATGCCGACCTCGCGCGCGACGGCGACTGGACCCAGAAGGACACCCGCTACCAGCGCACCGATGAGTTCCTGGATATCGCGCGCGGCGTCTGGAGCAGCGATACCCCCTTCGACTACGAGGGGGACTTCTACAAGGTCAAGGGCGCCTTCTCTGATGTCAAGCCGCTCCAGCCGGGCGGCATCCCCATCTACTTCGCCGGCGCATCCGGCCCGGCAGTGCCCATCGGGGCCAGGCACGCCGACGTCTACATGTTCTGGGGCGAGCCCCTGGCGGATATCGCCGCCCGCATCGCGGCTGTCCGCGCGGCGGCTCCCGCTGGTCGCAACCCTGCCTTCAGCGTATCGGTTCGCCCCATCATCGGCGAGACCGAAAAAGAAGCCTGGGAGAAGGCGCATCACTACCTGGAGCGCGTCGTCGCCCTGAAGGGGCAAGCGCCCGGTTCCGCGCCAGCATCCGGCTCGCAGCGCCTCCTTGATCGCGCGCAGGAGCAGGAGGTCTTCGATGACCGCCTCTGGCTGGCGATCTCCGCCGCCACCGGCGCGCCGGGCAACACTTCGTGCCTCGTCGGGACCACGGAGCAGGTCGCGGAATCGATCCTGCGCTATCACGATCTTGGTGTGGGCAGCATCCTCATCCGCGGGTTCGAGCCCCTGGAGGATGTGCGCGAATGGGGCCACGACCTGATCCCGCTGGTGCGTGAGGGCGCCGCCACGCGGGCACGCGCCAGCCGCGCCGCCGATTAGCGCAGCATAGGAGACGTGTCGTCTTGAGCATGCCCGGAGACCTCGTTCGGCGCGACGTCGGACGCACTCGCCCGGCAGCGTCCGGGATGGCACGGCATCTGCACCCTGCCAAAGCGCAAACCATCCGCGAACCTCAGCCCGTCAGGAGTTCCGTGTGAGTGTCGCTCAATCCACCTACCCCGAGCCGAGCCTGGAGGTGATCTGCCGCAACGGCGCGCTGACCCACGCGGCTCCCCAACCCGCCCCGCATGAGGCGCACGCCTTGCAGGGTATCTTCCAGAACCGCCGCTCCATTCGCCGCCTGCAGGATGGCCCCTTCACCCCGGAGATGCGGCAGCGCGTGCTGGAGGCCGTGCGTCTCACTCCCGCCGCCTACAACCTGCCCCCCTGGCGGGTGGTGCTGGTGCATGAGCAGCGCGAGGAAACCTGGCAGAAGATCGAAGTCGCCTTCCGCGATCACCTCAGCGGCGAGCGCCTGGACCGCAACCTCGGGCGCCTGGCCGGGTTCCGCCCAGGCGTCGCCCTCGCCCTTATCTACGAAGACCTGCGCGTGGGCCGCGCCCTGCGCGCGGAAAAGGGCGCGTCAGATGAGCTCGCCACCCAGTTCGTGCAGCAGGCGCTGGGTATGGTGCAACTCTCGCTCTGGCTGGCGCTGACCGCCGAAGGCCTCTCCTCTTCGCTGCAGCATTGGGAAGCATTCCTGGCGGACCGCACGGAGCACCTCACGGGCCTGCCAGCGGCAGACTTCCAGCTCGCCGCCGCCATGCCCGTCGGCTACGCCGCGGAGGAGCCGCGCGACATCGAACGGCCATCCACCGCCCAGGTCTGTGCCGTCGATCCCGGGGCGAACGGCCACTCGCGCGCGGAGGTGGTGTAGTCCCCCGGCGAAACGTGGCATCCTGTGAGGCACATGGCCGCTGGCGCACCTGGCACCGAGGCGCGCCGCCGGGAGATCGCAGTGTGCCCGTGAGCACGTGACACGAAGAGGAATGTAGATCAGCATGGAGTACCCGCAGAACGCGCGCCAGGCCGAATTCATTGCCCTTGCCGATTCCCTGGCCGGGCCCATTGCCGCGCGCGCGGCGGAAACTGACCGCAGCGGCACGTTTCCGTTCGAGAACTTCGCGGACATGCGCGCGGCCGGTTTCCTGGGCCTGACGGTTCCGGAGGAGTACGGCGGGCTGGGTGCGAATCCCCTGGAATACGCGCTGGCCATCGAGCGCATCGCCCGCGCCTGCGGCTCCACCGGCCTCGCGGTCAACATGCACCTCTCGCTGATCGGCAAGATTACCGAGACGAAGATCTGGCCGGAAGAGATGCTCTCTCGGGTGGCCCGCGACATCGCCGAGCACGGCGCGTTGATCAACTCCGTCCACAGCGAGCCCGATCTCGGGAGCCCCAGCCGCGGCGCGCTCCCCAGCACCACCGCCCGCAAAACACCAGAGGGCTACGTCGTGAACGGCCACAAGCGCTGGGCCAGCCTGGCCCCGGCCCTGGACTACATGATCATCCTGGCCAAAATTCTCGACGACGAGGAACCCCGGCGCGGCAACTTCCTGCTCCCCGCCAAATCGCCCGGTGTGACGATTGACCCGGTCTGGGACAACGTCGCCATGCGCGGCACCGCCAGCGACGACCTCACCCTCACCGACGTCCTCATCCCGCTCGATTCCCAGGTGCGCGTCGATGGCTCCAGCGTTCCGGGCGATGGCAACGGGTGGTCGGCCTTCGGCGGCGGTGCGGTCTTCCTCGGCATCGCGCAGGCGGCGTTCGACGAGGCCGTGCGCTTTGCCCAGACCCGCACCCCGAACGGCATGGACCAGCCAATCGCCGCGCTCCCCACCATCCAGGCTCGCGTTGCCAATATGCAACTGGACCTCATGCAGGCGCGGACCCTGCTCTACGCCACCGCCGACTGGTGGGTGAACAATCCCGATGAGCGCGCGGCGCAGTCGTGGCGGCTGGCCGCCGCCAAGACCGTCGTCAACCGCGCCGCCATCCGCGTCACGGATGAGGCGATCCGCGTCTCCGGCTCCGCCGGTCTGGCCATGGCCTCACCCCTCCAGCGCTACTTCCGCGACGTCCGCGCCTCCATCGGCCAACCCCCCATCGAGGACATCGCGATGACGATCATCGGCAAGGCCGCGCTGGGCGTGAAGTAACAGCGAACGCTCGCTGGGCTGGGCCCTGCCATCCTCACGCTTCGGGGGGCGGACAAAACAGTGCATTGACGCAGACACTGATGGTCGCGGGATTGCCGGTGGCGCAGCAAAGCGGCGCTTCGGCGGTGCAGCGCTCGCAATTCGGTCCACAGGGAACGAAGGTGCAGCCGCCGAATCCGGGTTGGCACCCGTTCATGCACTGCCCTTCACAGCAGTTGACAGCCGGCCCGAAGAGCGCGCAATCCTGGCACTGCGGTCCGCAGCGCCGGGGATCCCGATCGAGGTCCGCCGAGCAGTGGAAGGCTCTTGACGGGCACACATCGGGCGTGGCTGGGGAACAGCCACAGCCATTGCTCGTTTCCGCGACGCAGATCATGTCACCTTCGGCCCCGCTGGGACTGCAGTTCGCGCCCAGGCCGCGCCCGCCGGGACAACACGGCCCACACAGCCCCGCACCGTTGGCAAAGCGCTGACAAATGCCCCAGGTGGCCTTCAGGCCGCCGGGATCGCAGACGCAGCGGTGCGCGGCGTTGCAGACGAGGTCGCTGTTCGCTACACCACAATCGGTCTGGCTGCAGCAGGCGACATCATTCTCCGCGATGCACAACCCGCCGCCACAATCCCGCTGCCCGGGAGCGCAGTTTGAGGTTACGCACGCACCGCCACGACATGCCTGCCCGCTGGCACAGCCGTTGTTGCAGGCGCCGCAGTGCTGCGTGCTCGTCTGGGTGTTGACACAGTCAGTGCCGCAGCGGGTGAGCCCCGCCGCGCACGTCGCTCCACCGCGACACTGGCCGCTCGCACACGATTCACCGGCAGCGCACGCGCGGCCGCACGTTCCGCAATGTCGCGGATCACTCTGCACGGATACGCATTTACCTCTACATTTCGTCGAGCCAACCTTGCACTTTTTCTTCTTCTTCTTTTTCCCTTTCTTTCTGGCCCCGGCGCTCGTGAAGCCCAGCAGCGAGAGGGATGGGACCGTGAGTGTGAGCCTGGAAAGAGCGCGG
>JALYWD010000368.1 GCA_030852885.1 Chloroflexota bacterium
GAGCCCGAGACGGTGTGAGACCTCATCCGGGTCAACGCGCGGCACGCCGAGATGTTCCGCCAACCGGCGGGCCAGCACCGATTTCCCCGCGAACGAGATGCCTGTGAAGAGGTAGAGACAGGGCAGCGTTACCTCTCCCTGATAGATCGGAGCACCTCGTTCAAGTCCAACATCAGGCGATGTCGAGATAAACCGACCTCACTACGGCGATGGACGAACTTCGTATTTCACGCTATAATTTTGCCAGTGGGCTCGCACCTGCGGGCCGGTGAACAGGGGTGCTTAGGCGCCCCTGTTTGCTATTCCGCCCCTTCTCCAAAAAGAACTCCAGCATTCTCCGGCGAGGGAAAGACTTTTAGGCCATAGCTGCTGCGCCGGCCTTTCCCGCCATCGTATATCTTTGAAGCAATCGCCTGCCAACGCTCGGGAGTTGACTCTGGGGCCAGTACCTTCTCAGCGATGGGCCTCGCAGCAAGATCTGCAATCTGTAATCCGCTATCGTTTCCAGACTTTCGTTTGAACTGCATGTATGGGCGAAGCTGATTGCGAAAGTAGCGATCACTGAGGAATTGTGTCCCTGCCAGTTGCAGCCGAAGAAACTCCGCATGAACCTCAGCGTCTTCTCGTAAACCTCGGCTCTCGGCAGTGACATTGCCATAGGCGTCCTCGCCTGCGTGATACAAGAAGTGGATGATACGTTCGAAAATGAAATCAACACACATTAGATATGTAGATGGAGGGAGAAAAGCGTCAACTTGTCCGTCTGGATAGCTTTCCTGTAGTTGCGTCTTATCTATGACGGCCGCAACGCACGTATAATCCAGTGATGCCAGTTGAGCCGCCAGGGCGTCCTCAGTTGCTTTCTGCTTGAGCGGGTCGGTGAAGTGGAAGTAATCAGATCTTCTTCTGATATCTGGTTCATGGACAATCTGTCGCCAACTACCTAGCCAGTTTGCCTTCCACGATTTCCAAGAACGATCAAACGTAGCGAACTTTTCTCTATCGACAATCACCGCACAAAGACAGAAAACTGGGAACGGGTCTTTGACAGCAGCAAGTCCATGGTGCCCGCATTCATCAATAAAAATGAGAAACTCTCGCCTTGGTGCACTGTGTTCATCACGAATTTGTACCGGGACTCGGCGACGTGGCTCAATCCTCGTTCCCACCATGCCCGAGAACTTTGCTACCTCATTAGTCGCACGGACAATCGCGGCCTCCAAGTCAGAGCACGTTGCGTCAAGCCCCACTCGGGCTCGCTTCGCAAAGTCAAGGAACGCCAAACAGTCCTGAGCCTTCGCGAGCCGTATTCGCGCTGCACGCGCTGCCAACTCAGATTCCGCATCTCCAGCCTCAATCGCCATTAAATGATCCTTCCTTTGGAGAGGCATTCGGCGCGGGATATCTATTATCTCAGATCGCCATAGGCTGCCTCAGTGAGCGCTGCTTACGGCACGAACAATGCTGTGGCCGAGGATCCTTCTGTGAATCCGCGTTCCTGACTCTCACCATGATTTCGGCAGGCATCATGCCGCGCTATCATGCGCGGGTTAGCCGCACACGTCAGTGGTGACGCTCCGGGGGCAAGCTTGTCTGCCGGCCTGCGCTGTGTGATGCGGAGCCACAATCATGGTTCACTTGCTTGCAGCAGATGCCGTTGGCGCACGCCACGGTACACGAACCTACCAGAGGAGATGTAGATCAGCATGGCGGGGAGACTGGACGGGAAAGTCGCGATTGTCACCGGCTCGGCTAACGGCATTGGCCGCGCCATCGCGCAGCGCTTCGGTAAGGAAGGCGCGACGGTGGTGGTCTCGGATATCGATGCCAAGGGCGCCGAGGCTGTGGCCGCTGGCATCAACGAGGCAGGTGGCAAGGCAGTTGCCATGCCCACCAATGTCGCCGAGAAGGCCTCGATCGACGAGCTCTACGACAAGACGCTGGCCCAGTTCGGCACGGTCGATATCGTGGTCAACAGCGCCGGCCTCACCGACACCGAGCGCCACTTCCTGGAGGGCGACGAGGCGTGGTGGGACAAGATTCACGACGTCAACCTGAAGGGCACCTTCCTCAGCGGCCTGCGCGCGGCCAACTTCATGGCGCGCAACGGCGGCGGCGTCATCATCAACGTCTCCTCCGGGGGCGCTACCCGCGCGCATCGTGGCAATGCCGCCTACGACGCCACCAAGGGCGGGATCGAGGCCCTCACGCGCGCCATGGCGGTTGACCTGGGTCCATACGGTGTGCGCGTGAATGCGGTCATCCCCGGCAGCATCGACGCGCGGGGCATGGACGCCGAGAAGAAGGCGGAGCGCGGCAAGGCGATCCCGATGGGACGCATGGGCGACCCGGAGGACATGACCGGCGCGGCCGTCTTCCTGGCCTCGGACGACGCGGCCTACGTCACCGGCCAGATGGTGGCGGTGGACGGCGGCATCCTGGCGGCCATGCGCTCGCCGGTGGCCGACATCTTCGGCCCGGAGCGCTTCCCAAAGCTCGACTAAGAGATACCCTCACCCCCAACCCCTCTCCCGGTGCGCGGGAAGTGGGGAGGGGAGACGGACCGCGGTTCCGGAGCGCCTGCTGTCTGGTGACCGCCACCCTGCGAATGTGAAGGCCCCTCTCCCGCGCACCGGGAGAGGGGTTGGGGTGAGGGCCGGGCGGCCGGACACCAGAAACGACAGAGAGGACACCCGTAGCGTGCCTGCGACACCCCCCGACTCTCCGGCCAACGGCCAATCGGCCACCCTGCGTGCCGGGGTCGATATCGGTGGCACCTTCACCGATCTCATCGTCTATGACACCGCCAGCGGCGCGTTTGTCGTCGGCAAGACGCTCACCACACCAGATGATCCCTCCCGCGCCATCGAGACCGGGCTGGCGGAAACCCTGGCCAGGGCGGAGCGGCCGATCACGGACGTAGGGCAGATCATCCACGGCACCACGCTGGTCACGAACGCGCTGATCGAACGCAAGGGCGCGCCGACCGCCCTGCTGGCCACCGAGGGGCACCGCGATTCGCTGGAGATCGGGCGAGAACACCGCTACGACCTCTACGATCTGCAACTGGAGATGCCGATCCCGCTGGTGCCGCGCTACCTGCGCTTCGCCGTGCCGGGACGCACGCTGGCCGATGGCTCCACGCTGCACGAGCTGGACGAGGCGTACCTGGCGCGGCTGGCGCGGGAGCTGGATGCCGCAGGCATCGAGGCGGTGGCGATTGCCTTCCTGAACAGCTTCGCCAACCCGGCGCTGGAGCGGCAGGCGCGCGAGGTGGTGCAGCGAGTTGCGCCGAACCTGCGCGTCTCCATTTCCGCCGATGTCGTGCCGGAAATCCGCGAGTACGAGCGCACCAGCACCACGGTGGCGAATGTTTATGTGCAGGCTCGCGTGGAGCGCTACCTGGCGGACCTGGAGGAGCGCCTGGCGCGGGCTGGCTTCGATGGCTCCCTGCTGCTGATGATCTCCTCTGGCGCGCTGGCCACCGTGGAAACGGCGGCGCGCTTCCCGGTGCGCCTGCTGGAGAGCGGCCCCGCTGGCGGCGCGCTGGCGGCGGCTGCGTTTGGCGCGGCGGCGGGCTTCGATTCGCTCCTTTCCTTTGATATGGGCGGCACCACCGCCAAGTTCGCCGTTATCGACCGGGGCGAGCCGCTGCTGGCGCACGGCTTCGAGGTGGACCGCCGCTACCGCTTCAAGAAGGGCTCCGGCCTGCCGATCAATTTACCCGTGATCGAGATGATCGAGATCGGCGCGGGGGGTGGCTCTATCGCCCGCATCGATGCGCTGGGGCTCCTCAAGGTCGGGCCAGATTCCGCCGGGGCCGCGCCGGGTCCGGTGTGCTACGGCAACGGCGGCACCGAGCCGACCGTGACCGACGCCGACCTGGTGCTTGGCTACCTCGACCCCAGCTTCTTCCTCGGCGGTGCAATGGGCCTGGCGCTCGACGCCTCCCGCGAGGCGATTCGCACGAAGATCGCCGAGCCGCTCGGCATCAGTGTGGAAGACGCCGCCTGGGGGATTCACCAGATCGTGAACGAGGGCATGGCCGGGGCAGGCCGCGTGCACACGCTGGAGCGCGGTGGCGATCCCCGCCGCCTGCCCGTCTTCGCTTTCGGTGGGGCCGGGCCAGTGCACGGCTACCGCGTGGCAGCGGCGCTCGGCTCTCCGAAGATGATCGTGCCGGCGGGCGCGGGCGTGATGAGCGCCATCGGCTTCCTGGCCGCGCCGGTCGCCTTCGACTTCGCGCGCTCCTTCCCCAGCCGCCTGGACACCATGGACTGGGCGCGGGTCAACGCGCTGATCGGTGAAATGGAGGCCGAAGGCGAAGCGCTGCTGACCCGCGCGGGCGTGGAGGCCGGGGCGATCACGCACCGGCGCGCCGCCGAGATGCGCTACGTCGGGCAAGGGCACGAGGTGCGCGTCAATCTGCCGCTCAAGAACCTCGGCCCAGACGATCTGCCCGCGCTGCGCGAGGCGTTCGAGGCCGAGTACGTCCGCCTCTACGGGCGCATGGGCCCGCCGGTGGCCGTGGAAGCGATCACCTGGCGCGTCATCTCCGCCGGGCCACGGCCAGAGCTGCACTTTGCTGCTGCGGCGCAAGCAACTGGCAAGGTCAGCGAGGCGCGCAAGGGCTCTCGCCAGGCGTACATGCCGGAAGATGGCGGCATGACCGATGTCCCGGTCTACGATCGCTACAAGCTGGCGCCGGGAGCGCGCTTGCGTGGCCCGGCCATCATCGAGGAACGAGAATCCACCACTATGATTGGACCGCGCGCCGAGATCACGGTCGATCCCGAAGGTAATCTGGTCGTTGAGGTGCAGGAACCCCATGCCCGCTGAGGAATTTCGCTTCGATTCTCCGCAACGTCCGCCTGCGCACCCGGTGGGCACACCGACGCTGCCGGAGGCCACATCCACCATGGACCCGGTCACGCTGGAAGTCCTCTGGAACCGCCTGCTCTCGGTCGCCAATGAGCAGCAGGCGGCGCTGATGCGCACGGCCTTCAGCACCATCGTGCGCGAGTCGCAGGACCTGGCCTGTGCCGTCTTCGACTCACGCGGGCAGATGATGGCGCAGTCGATCACCGGCACGCCGGGACACATCAACCCGCTGGCCACCGGCGTGCACCACCTGCTGGCCGCCTACCCGCCGGCAACGCTGGGTCCGGGCGACGTGCTGATCACGAACGACCCGTGGATGACCTCGGGCCAGCTCAACGACTTCACGGTGCTGAGCCCCATCTTCCGCGACGGCAAGATCGTGGCCTACTTCGGCAACCTCTGTCACGCCGCCGATATCGGCGGGCAGGTCTTCTCCGGCGAGGCCAAGGAGATCTACGAAGAGGGGCTACGCGTCCCGGTGACGAAGCTCTTCGACAAGGGGGAGCCGAACGCCGAACTGCTCAAGATCGTGCGCGCCAACGTGCGCCTGCCCGATGAGACGGTCGGCGATCTCTACGCCCAGGCGGCCTGCAACGATGTCGGCGGGCGCGCCCTGCTGACAATGATGGATGAGTTCGGGCTGGAGAGCGTCGACCCGCTGGCGGACGAGATCATCTCCCGCTCGGAGAAGGCGCTGCGCGAGGCGATTCGCACCCTGGCGGACGGCGTCTACACGAACGAGGTCTGGAGCGACGGCTTCGACGACCAGCCGATCAAGATCGTGGTAACGGTGACGGTGCGCGGCGATGAAGTCGATATCGACTTCACCGGCTCCTCGCCGCAGGCGCAGCGCGGCATCAATGTAGTGCTGAACTACACCCACGGCTACGCCTCGTTCGCGATCAAGGCGGCGGTTGCGCCGGAGGTGCCACACAACGACGGCGCATTCCGCCCGGTGCATGTTTCCGCTCCGGCCGGCAGCATCCTGAACTGCATTGACCCGGCCCCGGTGGCCGCGCGCCACCTGGTCGGCCACTTCGTACCGAGCGCCATCTTCGGGGCGCTGGCTCATGCCCTGCCCGGGAAACTGCTGGCGGGCGGCGCGGACCCAATCTGGCTCAGCGTCTGGCGCGGCGCCCGGCCCAACAGCGGCGAGAACTACATGACCGCTATCTTCCAGGTGGGCGGCTCCGGGGCACGCGCCACCAAGGACGGCCTGACCACCACGGGATTCCCCTCTGGGGTGGCAGGGGTGCCCGCCGAAGTCATTGAATCCCTCTCCGGCATGGTGCAAAGTCGCCGCGAGCTGCGCACCGATTCCGGCGGCGCGGGGAACACGCGGGGCGGCCTGGGGCAGGCGACCGAGTTCTGGAACCGGGGAGAAGGGCAGTGGAGCGTCTCGGCGATGATCGACCGCACCAACTTCGCGGCGCAGGGCTTCGGTGGTGGCGGGCCGGGCGCGCTCGGCGAGTTCTCGGTCGATGGCCGCCGCCTGCGCCCGAAGACGGTCGAGTTCATGGAG
>JALYWD010000372.1 GCA_030852885.1 Chloroflexota bacterium
TCGTCTCGCTCGATCCGGCGCGCCCCAACGTCATCGTCACGCTGGGGGATGGCAACGCTGGCCCAACTATCGTCATGAACGGGCACCTGGACACCGTGCCCGTCTCCGATGAGAGCTCGTGGCAGTCGCCACCATTCGTCCCCACACTCAACGCCGACGGCAGCAGGCTGGTGGGGCGCGGTTCTTCGGACATGAAGAGCGCCGTCGCGGTCATGCTCTACGTCATGCAACTGCTGAAGGACACGCCGCTCAAGGGACGCGTGCAGGTGCACGTCGTCAGCGACGAGGAAGTAGGCGGCAAGTTTGGCACCATTTTCGTCCTGGACGAAGTGAAGGCGGGCCGCCTCCCCCGCCCCGACTACTGCCTGATTGGCGAGAAGAGCGACCTCAAGGTCCGCAACGCCGAGCGCGGCTTGCTGGCAGTCCGTGTCACGGTCCATGGCCGCGCTTCGCACACGGCGGCTGCCCGCGCCACCGGGGTCAACGCCATCATGCTGGCCAGCAAGGCGATCCTGGCGCTGGAAAAGGATATCGACAAGTTCCACCCAGCCATCGGCAAGCCGGTGATCAGCATCAACACGATCCAGGCTGGCGTGGCGCACAACGTCGTGCCTGGCGAAGCGATATTCACTATCGACCGCCGCCTGATCCCGGGTGAAACGCTGGAAAGTGCTGTCGCCGAAATCGAGGAGGCGTTCGCGCAGGTCGCCGCCGAGGACCCCCGCTTCCGCTACACCCTGGATGTCAACCCGGACGGCGACTTCATTCCCGCCAATATCACCGACGACACCTCGCCCCTCGTGCAGGCGGTCCAGGCCAGCGTCCGCGAGGTCACCGGCAAGGAGCCGGAGTACTTCGTGGCCTGGGCGGGCGCAACCGATGGCCGCTTCTACCGCCAGGCGGGCATCGACACGGTCGGCTATGGCCCCGGCGGCGAGAATGCGCACGGCGCGAACGAAGCCGTCTTCGTCGACGACCTCGTGACGCAGGCAAAGGTTTACGCGGACGCGATCACGCGCCTGCTGGGCTAGCACCCGCTGGCAGGTAGCGCGCCAACCAGTCCACGATGCGGTCCATCAGGTCGATCTGGTGGGCCCGCTCGCCGATCCCGTGCTTCTCACGCGGGTACCGCACGAAGCGCACCGGCACCCCGCGCACCTTCAGGGCGCGAAAGTACTCCATGCCCTGGGCCGGGTGCACCCGGGCATCGGAGTCTCCGTGCAGGATCAGGGTCGGCGTCTTGACGTTGGCGATGTAGCGGATTGGCGAGGCCGCCCAGTACATCTCCATGTGATCGTAGGGGTGCCCGGGGAAGTAGAGCAGGTTCGCGGACGGAATATCATCCTGACCGTGATCTGAAATGAGGTTGGCCAGTCCGGCGCCCATGATCGCCGCCTTGAAGATATCCGTCTGGGTGATAGTCCAGGCTGTCAGGTAGCCGCCCCAACTCCAGCCACCGATGCCCAGCCGCTCCGGGTCCGCGATGCCGCGCTCGACCATCGCCAGCGCGCCATTCACCAGGTCGCGCGATTCGCCGCCCCCGATGTCGTCCTGGAGCAGCTTCTGGAACTCATGGCCGTACGCGGTGCTGCCGCGCGGGTTCGGCATCAGGACGGCGTAGCCGTGACTGGCCAGCATCTGCGCCCAGTCATGCCAGTCCAGCATCACCCGGTCTTCCCACTGCCAGGAGGGGCCGCCGTGAATCTCCACGACCAACGGATAACGCTTGCCCGCTTCGTAGCCGGCAGGGTACGTCAGGATGCCTTCGACCTCGACGCCACCGTCACTCAGCCAGGTGACGTGCTCGGTCGGTTGCAGGCGACCCGCGAAGGCCTCACCCAGCGAGGTCACGCGGGTGGGTTCATTGCCCGTCGAGCCCAGGAAGAGCTCTTCTGGCGTGGTGCTATCGCTCCAGAGCAACGCCACCTTGTTGCCATCACGCGAGAACGATGGCCCGCCGATGATGCTCCCCTGCCCTGCCATGGAAGGAGGCGTCAACGGCGTCAGCTCACCACTCTCGACGTCCACGGCGTACAGCCGCGCTCGCGTCCGCTCAACAATGCGTGCCACGACCTTGCCGGGATGCCCAGGCCACTCGGCGAGCCCCTCGACAATCCCGCTCAATTCCGGCAGCAGGTTGGTAGCCTCGCCGCCCTCGAACGCCATGGTCCAGACCGAGTCCGACGGCTGGGCGCGGTGACCATCGATGCGTAGCGCCACCTTCCGCCCGGATGCCGTGTCCACCACTGCTGGCATGGAGCCCGTGGTCCCCAGGTTGGCGATGAGCCGGGAGCGGCCACCACTGAGCGGCGTCTCCCAGAGCTGGCTGGGGCCCATCACGGCGTCCCACCCGATGTCGTTCGTGGTGATGACGACAAAGCCGTTGCTCTCGGGAAGCCAGTTGTAGTCACGCACCTCGCGCTCAGCGGCGGTCAGCAGGCGGGCCTTGCCGGAGGCGACCTCAACTGCCCAGAGGCGTGTGAAGTACGGTTCCTCCTCCACCACAATCGCGTCGTCACGGTCTTTCTTGCGTTTTTTGTTCTCTTCCGGCTCGGGATCTGTGCGGAGGACCGCCACAAAGCGGCCATCCGGTGACCACTTCGGTTGGGAAAGACTCCCCTTCAGCGTGCCGAGCGGCGTCGCTTCGCCGCCCGCGATGGGTAGCAGGAAGAGCTGGCTCCCGTCATCGTCCTTTTCCAGCCGATCCGAGACAAAGACCAGGTGCTTGCCATCCGGTGACCAGCGGGGCGAGCCATCCGCGTGAGTACCCGCGGTCACCTGGCGAGGCGATTCGTCTTCCCCCGCCACCCAGATGGCGTGGGCCGCCTTCTCGCCCTTC
>JALYWD010000375.1 GCA_030852885.1 Chloroflexota bacterium
AGGCAGTGGCCCGCATCATCGCCTTTTTCAACCAGAAGGGCGGGACGGCCAAGACCACCAGCACCCTCAACGTGGCCGCTGCCCTGGCGGAACGGGGCAGGCGCGTCCTGGCCATTGACATGGACCCCCAGGCCAGCCTGACGATGGCCACGGGCGTTGACATCGCCCAACTCGACGCCTCGGTCTACGATCTGCTGCTCGACGATGATCTGCCCATAAGTTCAGTCATCGTGCCCAGTTCTCTACCAGGTGTCTCGCTGGTACCCTCGCACCCGGACCTGGCGGCGGCGGAACTGGAGCTGCTGAACGTCCTGGAGCGGGAACGGCAACTGGAGAACCGCATCGACCGCGAGACGCTGGCCGCGTGGGACTACGTCCTGATCGATGCCCCGCCGGCGCTGAACGTCCTCTCCATCAACATCCTGGTCGCGGCGGACGAGCTGGTCATCCCGATTGAGCCGCACCCGCTCTCGCTGATGGTGCTGCGCCGGCTCTTCGAGACGATCACCCGGGTACGGCGCCTGAATCCAGAGCTGACGGTCCACGGGTTCCTGCCGACGAAGGTGCACCACTCGTCGCGCCTCGCCGCCGACATGCTGGCGGCGCTCGGCGAGGAGTTCCCGCAGTACACGCTGCTGCCCGCCATTCCGCTCTCGGTGCGCGGCGCGGAATCGGCTGCCGAGCGCACCAGCGTGCTCCACTACATGCCGCGCTCGCCCATTGCCGAGGCGTACCGCGCGGTCGGCGCCTGGCTGGAGGAGAACGACCCCCAGTTGCCGGCAGCGGATGAGGAGGCGCGCCTCCATGTCTAGCCCTGCTCCGGCTCCCGGCGAGAGCCGCGCGCGCAGCGGCAAGCGGCGCTTCACCGTCGATGCCCTCTTCACCGACCACCGGCCGCAGGCGGTTGGCGTGGAGGATATGCCGACAGCGAAGGAGATCCGGCTCGACCGCATCGAGGCCGACCCGGATCAGCCGCGCCGCACCTTCGATCCCGAGCGCCTCGCGGAACTGACCGCCAGCATCCAGCAGGAAGGCATCCTGCAACCGATCGCGGTCAGCTATCACGCCGAGCGCGACATCTACGTCGTCATCCACGGCGAGCGCCGCTTCCGCGCCGCCCAGGCCGCCGGTCTTGCCACCATTCCGGCCATCGTGCGTGACGTGCCGGTGGAGCGCCGGCTGCTGCAGCAACTCATGGAGAACATCGTCCGCGACGACCTGAACGCGGTGGACCGGGCCGCAGCCCTGCGCACGCTGAAGCAGCAACTCAACGACGCGCCCTGGGACGATGTGGCCGAGATGGTGGGCATCCGCCGCAGTCGCCTCTTCCAGCTCCTCGGCACCGAGAAGCTGCCCGCCAGCGTGCAGGAGGACATTCGCAGTGGCCGCCTGAGCGAGAAGCAGAGCCGGGCCCTGCAAGGGCTCCCGCCCGTGCAGCAGGAGGCCCTGCGCGACGCCATGCTGGAGCGCGACCTCTCCGCCGAGAAAGCCCTGGGCGTCGCCCGGGCGCTCAAGCAGGCAGACCTCCCGCAGGACGCCGCCGAAACCGCGCGCTTCATCGCGGCGGCCGTCAATGAGGCCGCGCCACCGCCCGCGCCAGCCGATCCGCTCTCCCAGATCGCCGAGCTCCTTGCCGCCATCGAGTCCGCAGCCGCCGGTGAGCGCGGCGCGCAGCAGATGCTTGCCTCCGCTGCCTCCTCGGCCAGGGCCCGCCCCTTCGATGGCGACCGCCTGCGCGGGGAAGTCCTGGTCCTGGCGCGCACACTCGCACGTACACCCTCATCCGAGCTGGTTCCCGGCGGCACGGCCTACATGCCGCTGACCATGCTGCGCGCCGCCCTCAACGCGCTCCTGCCGGAGGAGTAGTCGCAGTCGGTCGTATCAGCGGACTGCCTTTGCCGCCTCGGATCGCCGGTTTGGGACTTTGTCTCTCCGCTGCGGTCTTGTCCCCGTTCCACCGCCGCCTACAGGTGTCATCTCGAGCGCAGTCGAGAGATCTCGGCCTTCCAGACCGCCGGAGAACGATGCCTGCACCCGCCCCCCGCTACCACCTCAAACCTGCGCGGTCGGCGATGCCGAGATCTCTCGAC
>JALYWD010000393.1 GCA_030852885.1 Chloroflexota bacterium
CCATGACCTACCAGACCATGGGGTTCGAGTACGCCTTCTTCGTCGAGAAGGCCGTGGAGTATCACAAGGACAAGATCACTCCGGAACTGCTGGAGGAGATGTCCGGCATCGCCGCCGGCTACACGAAGGCGGGTGTCCCGACCACGCTCGATGAGATCATCGGCTGGAACGCCTACATGGAAATGACCGGCTACTGGTGGCCAACGGTTGCCAGCCAGTATGTGAACGACGCGCCGAATGGCAACCGCAAGAGCCACTGCAGCGCCTTCATCGCCACGGGATCAGCTACCGCCGACGGCCGCATCGTGATCGGCCATGAGTCGTTCACCGAGTTCTGGAACGGTCAGTTCATGAACGTGATCATCGATCTCACGCCGGACGATGGCTACCGCCTCGTCTACCAGACCAGCCCTGGCTGGATTGCGAGCATGACCGACTTCTGGATGACGGGCGGTGGCATGGTCGTCGTCGAAACCACCATGGTCGGCTATGAGGGATACGACACGAGCAAGGTGCCCGAGTATGTCCGCGCGCGCAACGCCTGCCAGTACGGCGCCAGCATCGACGAGTGGGTCAAGCTGATGGACGCCGGGAACAACGGGGGCTACGCCAACATGTGGCTGCTGGGCGATATCAAGACGGGGGAAATCGCCGACTACGAGCAGGGGCTGATCTACCAGGACCTGCGCAAGCAGAGCGATGGCTGGTTCTACGGCGACAACGCCCCGCACGATCCGCGCATTCGCAACGTCGAGAGCAGCGACACCGGCTACAACGATGTGCGCCAGCAAACGGGCGCACGCCGGGTGCGCTGGCCGCAACTGCTCACCCAGTACGAAGGCCGCATCGATGCCGCAATCGGGCAGACGATGCTGGGTGATACCTTCGATCCCTACCTCGGCTACATCAACCCGTCGTCACGCACCATCTGCTCGCACTACGATGTTGATCCGATGCAGTACGTCAGCGATCCCAATGCCGTCTGGAATATTCCCTTCTACCCGGCGGGATCGGTAGATGGGAAGGTCACGACGGCGGCCATGGCGGAAGACCTGACCATGTGGGGCCGGTTCGGCCGCGCCGATGGCGCCCCATTCGATGCGGAGGAGTTCCTGCGCATCCACCCGCAGTGGAACTGGCAGGCGGGCTATCTCCTCAGCCGGCCCTCGCAGCCGTGGACGGAGTTTGACGGGACTGCCGGATAACCGGGAGCGTCAGTCGAAGCTGGCCACGTCGAGATAGCGTTGCAGGGTTTCAACCTGGGGCGCAGGCTCTGCGCGCCGCGCCAGCGCCGCGGGCGCATCGCCGTCCGCCTCGAATGCCGCCATGTCGAAGGTCCCCAGGAGCGTCCACTGGTCGAAGACCATCGGCAGGCTTGTTGCTACCAGGGGATCAGGGGCGTCCATCAACCCGAAATGCAGATGGGGTCCACTGGAATTGCCGGTGTTGCCGAGCAGCCCCAGCACCTGCCCGGACTTCACCTGGTCGCCGGGCGCCACGGTGATGGTGCCCGGCTGCAGGTGCGCGTAGTAGGCGTAGACCCCGGTGCCGATTTCGAGCACGATCTCGTTTCCGCCGTAGTCCCCGGGCTTGCTCACGTTCGTGACCGGCTGCAGCGGGAACTCCTCGGGGAATCCTTCCTGGACAGAAACCACTGTGCCGCCGGCCACGGCCAGGACCTCCGCGCCGAACCCGTACCAATCCTCGGGCCGCGCGCCATCGCCCGCAAACGGCTGCCCATCCTGCAGCCGCGCCCAGTCGATGGCGAAGATCTCCTGCTTGCCAATGCGGTCGCCGTTGATCGGCACGCGGACCGCGCGGTGAATCGACGCGGCGTCGCAGCAGCCATTGGCGGCAAGCCACCCATCGCCGCGCAGAGGTGGCGAGATGACCGTGGCCGGGCGTGGGTCAACAGCCAGCTCTGGGCCAGCGATAACCAGGCTGCCGATGAGCGATGCCACGGGAGATCCCGGCGCAATCTCGTACACAATCTCGTGGCCCAGGCTCGCCAGATCGCGATCACGCGGGATGGTGATATCCACGACCACCGCCGCCGTGCCCGAGGCAGGAATCTCGCGCATCGGAGCCCGGCCCAGGAGTGGCTGGGTGGCAGTGACCAGGGCCTCGCCGTCGAGCAGGAGCAGCGTCTCTCCATCCGGGGCAAGTACCGTAATCGACGTCAGGGTAACCGGGGCCGAGAACCCGTTGGTCACCAGCAGGTCGTACTCCAGGTGATCGACCCCGTCGCTTCCCGCCACGCGCAAGGGATCATTCGTCGCGGACACGATGATGGCCGTGGTTGCCTCCCCCGTCGTGGGTGCGGCAACGGGCGAAGCATCCTGGGACCGACCGCTCGCCGGAAGCAGGGCAAAGGATGCGCACATCAGGCTGGCGGCGATGCCGGTGAGAACTCGATGACGTGCCATGCTCACTCCAGGCAAACGGGCGATTACCAGGGCTCACGCGCGGGTTAGTCCTGGCAGCAGGACTCCAGGGAGTACCAGGTATCCGGGTTGCGCACGCCTGCGAGCACTTCCTGGATCGCCTCGATCACCAGTTCGGGTTGGTCCTGGTGGATATCGTGGCCGCTCTCGCTGGCCAGCCAGAAGCGCCCGTCCGGAACCAGCGTGGCCAGGCCCCGGTTGGCCGCCTGCAGGATCTCCTCCAGCTCGCCCGGAGTGAAGCCGGCCATGTCATCTGGCGTGGGGAACGGGATGCCATGGCCAAGCACTGCCAGCGGCATGGGCTGCAACGGTGAGGCGGCGACGGCAGCGCGCACCACGTCGTTGTCGCCACCCCACGGCAGCGTCTCGACATCCCCGTAGCCAGGAACCTCCATCACGGTGTCCGTGCCGGCTCCCTGGTTGAATTGCTTCAGAGCGACGAACTGCTCCGGTGTCATTTCGTCTTCCAGCCGCTCCGAGTAGGAGTCCACCAGCACGAGCCCGGCAACCTCATCCGGGTAGGTGGCGGCGTAGAACCGGGCAAAGAACCCGCCCAGCGAGTGCGCGGCCAGGATGTACGGGCCGGGAATTTCTGCAACCTGCAGCAGGGTGTGGAGTTCTTCGACGACCTCCATGGAGGTTCGAGGCTGGGAGATCTCGTCACTGCGGCTGGGAACAATCTCCCCTCTGACTTCCGCGTACGTCCCCGGGCGGTCATACGTGCAGACGCGGGTAGCCTGCGCCACTCCTGGCATCACCATCTGTCGCGGGTTGTCAGGCTGAAGCAGGTCGTCCGTCCAGTAGCGACCAGACGTGCGGTAGCCAGTGAGGAGAATGACCGTTGGACCGCCCTCGCCCTGGCACTCGAGATACAGGTTCCGGCCGCCGATATCGACCAGGCTTGAGCCCTCTCCCATGTCCGCCGGCGTCGTCACCGGGGTTGCCTCCTGGGCCTGGATTGCCCGCGACCTGGCGACGCTCAAAGTCGCGGCGGTGATGCCGGCGGCGCCGGCCCGCAGGGCGGTACGACGGCTGCAACGTCCCTTCAGGTTCTGTTCTCGGTCGTTGGCGCTCTGTGTGCTCATGCCAGGTCTCCTCAAATGTCCGTGCGGTCATCAAGCGGTTGTGGTCGCGACATCCTCCAGGAACCAGAACGCGGGCTCCCCGATCACTCCCGCGCGTCTCATCGCCTCCTGCATGTCGTCGGAATCAACGAACAGGCGCGCGCGCTCAAGATCGTCCCACTCCAGCAGCACCACGATCTCCGCGGGATCAGCCGTAGCGCGCAGGATCCACCCGCCCCTGGAGCCATTGGCCAGACGCACGATCTCCTGCTCTGCGAACACCGCGATCCAGACGGCGTAGTCCGCGACACGATGGCGAATGAGCAGCGACGGCATCATCAGCGGCCTTCCGGGTAGCAGGGAAGCGCCCGATGGCTGGCTCCCTTCAGGAAGAGACCTTACGTGGGATCCTCTGCTGGGCCAATCCGTGACGCCACTCATTTGGCGGTGGGCGCGTACCTATTCCGGGGTACCTACCCTGGGGTGTGGGCTGGCCCGCCACCACCACCGTGACCGGCAGCGACGTGCCCAGCACCGTCGCCAGCGCGGCGCGCACCGCCGGCAGGTGCCGGGCGGCGATGCGGTCCCGCGTCACGCGGTTCGGCGCACCGAGCAGCAGCGTGTCGCCGTCGCGCCCGCTCAGCGCGGCGGGCCGCAGCCACGCCACCAGTTCCGTGGCGTTCACGGCGTTGCGCCGCGCCAGTTCCGCCAGCGTCGCGGCCCAGACCTGGCCGCTGCTCAAGCCGACCTCGACAATCGGAAAGCTTTTTGCCGTGGCAACGTCAGAGATTTCTCCGTCCTTCACTGGGATGCCTTCACGTGGGGTTCCTTCCTGGGGTGACAGGCTGACGGGGGAGGGGGTGACAGCCTGACGGGGGCGGGGTGACTGGCTGGCGGGGGGTGGGGTGACAGCCTGACGGGGGGTCGCCACGTTGGCGGGCGCGGAAGCAGGCGGCCGCTGGCGGGCATCGGGCACCGCGTGCGAGCGCTGCCTGGCGGGGATCACGAGCGTGCGGCGAACGGGGGTGGGCCAGCGGGTTGGGTCCGGGTCCAGCGCGGGCGGCACGGGTGGTGGGGTGAGCAGGGTGTAGCGATTGCTGGTCTGGCGCTGGCTGCCCTCCTCGTAGCAACTGGCCACCGCCACCAGGCCCAGTGCCTCCAGCAACTGGATGGCGCGCTGTACGGTGCGCTCGCTGGTGGCGGCCTGCGCGGCGAGGGTGCGCAGGCTGGGCCAGCTCGCGCCATCGCGGTCGGCGCGCCGTGCCAGGGCGGTGTAGACGGAGAGCGCGGCCATCCCGAAGCGGGAGCGGCGCATGACCGGGGCGTAGGTATCGAGGATGACGTCGTCGATCCAGAAGGCGGCGCGCCCCCGCGCCCGGCTGGCAGCCTCCGGCAGCACCGGCTCAGGCATTATCCTCTCCTGACGAGACACGAACGCTCTGCTTGCCGAGCATGAAACGCAAAACAGAGGTGCCCCTGGCGCGCCAACACCGCCCCCAGGCGGGTGGCAACGCCGCGCGGGTTGCCATGTAGTCGTTCCATGAGATAACATTACTCGGCAAGCCGATAGGCGTCAAGCGGGCGAAGGCGCGCGGACGCCCGCCGCAAGGGGCCACCCGTGCGCCAGCGGCCACGCAGCAGGGAGGGCGATGGTGAGCGAGCGGGCGCTGGGCAACTGGATCCGGCAGGAACTCCCCACCGCGACTGGACCACCGCCGATCTGGCGCGGCGGCCGGGGGTCAGCTCGTTGCCGCCAGCCCGGCGGCCATCACCGCCGCCTGCCGTGTGCGCACATCGAGCTTGTCCAGGATGTGGGCGACGTGGTTTTCCACTGTGCGCACGCTGAGGAAGAGATCGCCGGCGATGTCGGGGTTGCTCTGGCCAGCGGCGATCAGCCGCAGAATCTCCATCTCACGTGGCGTGAGTGACCCAATCCGGGAGGTGACCGGGAAAGCGAACGGCTCCTGCGCAGCCACGAGCGCCTGACCTGGACTCAGGCTGCGGCCAGCATCCCACGCCGCGGAAAAGGCGGGCTCGCCGAGGGCAACACGCGCGGAGGTGACGGCCCGATCCAGCGCTGCCTGATCTTCCTGCACTCCGTACCGCAGCCCGAGCCGGTCACGCTGCGCTTTGGCCGCGCTCAGCAGGATCGCGGCCCGCTCCGCTCTGTCAGCGGTTGCCGCCACGATCCCGGTGGCCTCGATCACCTCAGTGACGTAGCGCGTCCCCGGGTGGCTCCGGCCCAGTTCCAGTGCTTCGTGGTAGAGCGTCAAGGCTCGGGCGGTGTCGCCCTGGTCCCGCGCGATGGTTCCAAGGTCGCCCAGTGCCAGGATGATCCCCTCGCGGTATCCCACCTCCCGCAAGAGACGCAGTGCGGTCTCGAGATGCGCTTCGGCCAGTGCGTAGTGACCTTGCGCCCGAGGAGCGACAGCGAGATTGATCGAGATACGACCCGCCAGGGTCTGTGCCAGCCTCCTGTCCGCCACATCCTGCGTTACCGCGAGGGCTTCTTCCAGCAGCGCGGCGCCATGGTCATAGTCGCGCTGCATGATGGCCAGGCCGCTGAGCCCGATCAGCGCCAGCACGGTCTGGAGCGCGTCGCCCTCGGTCCGACAGCCAGCCAGCCCCTCGACCAGGCTCAGCTCGGCTGCCCGATTTTCCCCCTGGTAGATCTGGATCACGCCGAGTGCGACAAGCGCTTTCGCGCGATCAGCCGCCGCGGGGACATGGTGCGCCAGGGCACGCTCCAGCCAGAGCCGGCTCTCGTGGGAGTAGCCACGGCCGGTCCAGAAGCGGCCCAGGGCGGCCGCGAGCCGGAGCAACGCCCCGCTCTCGCCGCTCTCCTCGAGCCACGCCAGGGTAGCTCGCAGGTTCGCGTACTCCGCGTCCAGGAGGGTCAGGACCTGGTTGCTGTTCGGCAGCAACTCCGCCAGTCCGTAGGTTTCGGCGAAGGCCATGAAATAGGCCGTATGCCGTTTCCGGACGATATCCGCCTCGCCACTCGCCGCCAACCGTTCCTCCGCATATTCGCGGATCGTCTCCAGCATCTGGTAGCGCGCCATGCCATCCGGGCCGGTTTCAGACCGCAGCAGGCTCGCCTCCACCAGCGCCGCAATCACATCGAGCACCTCGTGGGGGTTGACGGCAGCCTCATCCTCCCCGCCCGCGATGGCCTCCGCCGCCTCAAGGGTGCAGCCACCGGCGAACACCGCCAGCCTCCGGAACAGTGTCTGCTGCACCGGGGAGAGGAGATCGTGACTCCAGATAATGGCATCCCGCATTGTTTGCAGCCGGAGTGGCCGGTCACGCCCACCGCCAGTCAGCAGGGGCAACCGCCGTTCCAGGCGCTCTCGCAGCGCCAGCAACGAGAGATGCGTCACGCGCGCCGCGGCCAGTTCGATGGCAAGGGGCACGCCATCCACGCGCCGGCAAATCTCCCCGACCTGGAGCGCGTTGCTTCCTGATATGTCAAGCGATGGATTCACTGCCAGGCCACGCTGCACAAACAACTGCACCGCCGGTGAGCGCATCACATCGTCAACTGGACCACCGTCGCCAGAAACGGGGAGCGCCAGCGGCGGCACCGGCAGCGCGTACTCGCCGTACACGCGCAACAGGACCCGGCTCGTGACCAGGATCTTGAGGCGCGGGCAGCGTGCCAGCAACTCGCTGACCAGTGGAGCCGCCACGACGACGTGCTCGAAGTTATCCAGCACCAGCAGCGTTTCTGACCGATGCAAGGCGGCGATCAGCGCCTCCACCGCCGGGGCATCGACCACTTCCGCCAGCCCGGCTGCACGCGCCACCGCCGGCGCCACCAGCTCGTGGCCGGAGATCGTGGCGAGGGGGACGAAGCGGATGCCATCGGCAAACTCGGCGCGGACCTGGGCGGCAAGGTGCAGCGCCAGCGTCGTCTTCCCGATACCGCCTGGGCCAGTCA
Organism: Chloroflexota bacterium; assembly: GCA_030852885.1. Lineage (GTDB taxonomy): Bacteria > Chloroflexota > Chloroflexia > Thermomicrobiales > UBA6265 > JACCXM01. The sequence goes on from JALYWD010000393.1 coordinate 7,449, forward strand.
GCGTGAGCAAGCGGACCTCTGGACGGCGCAAGATGCCCAGGGCCAGGGCCAACTCACGTTCTCGGCCAATGAGGGGAGTGAGTGGCGCCGGCGCCGAAGCAATGTGCAGCGGATCGAGCGGCTGAGCGGACGCCATAGTGCCAGCAGTATGCATGGCCGGGCCGAACTCTGCGGCTCCGCCGAGGCGGCCCTCACCCTCAGCCGGCTTCCACCAGCACCGGCTCCTCGCGCGCGGTGCGCGGGCGCATTGTTTCGGCGGCTTCCTCGTCGGGCACCTGCAGGGCGGAAATAGCGCCGATCAGGGCGAAGGCCGCGGCGAAATAGAGGGCGTAGCGATAGGGCGTGGGGTCGGTCGGGCCGTCGATGAGCGCGGAGGCAGCCGCCACCACGCTACTCAGCACCGCCACACCCAGCGCGGCGCCCACTTGCCGCTGCACGTTGGTGAGGGTGGTAGCGCGGCCGGTTTGCGCGCGGGAGATGGTGGCCAGGCTTGCGGCCTGGTTCGGCAGGAAGACGTAGGCCATGCAGAAGCCAACAAAGAACATCAGCACGCGCACGACCCAGGGCTCACTGCTGGAAAGCCCAATGGTGGCCAACGCCACGATGGAGATCGACAGGCCAACCAGCCCCCCGCACATCAAGCGCCGCGGGCCATAGCGCGGGTACAGACGCGCCACGAGCTGGGTGGAGGTCACCACCCCAATCGCTTCCGGAAACGTCGTCAGGCCGGACTCCAGGGGGCTCGCGCCCTGCACGACCTGCAGAAAGAGCGGGATCAGGAACAGCACACCGATAAAGCCGGCGGTGCCAAAGAACGAAACGACCAGGGTGCTGCGAAAGAGCCGGTTCCCCAGCAACCGCAGATCCACCATCGGCGCAACCGTGCGCAACTCCCGCGCCACGAAGGCGACGATCAGCGCCAGGCCCACGCCCCCCGGCGCCAGGATGTCTGGCGACGTCCAGCCGTGTGACGGCCCCTCGCTCAGGGCGTACATGCCTGTCGCCAACCCGGCGCCGCCCAGGACGAACCCGGGCAAGTCGAATCGCCCCGGATCCGGCTCGCTGTGCTCATGCAGAAAGAACAGTCCCACCAGGAACGCAACCAACCCAACCGGAACATTCACGAAGAACGCCCAGTGCCAGGACAATCGCTCGATGAGCACACCGCCGATAATCGGCCCCAGCGCCGGGCCCAGGATGGTGGCGAACATGAGGATACGCCCCACCGCCACGCGCTCGGCCGGTGGGAAGGTGCGGTAGAGCATGGCCATGCCGACGGGCGTCATCAGGCCGCCGCCCGCCCCCTGCAGGACGCGGAAGGCGACAAGCTGCTCCAGGCTCTGCGCAAGGCCACACAAGGCCGACGCACCGACGAAGATGGCCAACGCGATGAGGAAGATGCGCTTGGTGCCGAAGCGGTCACCCAACCAACCCGAGGCCGGGATAAACACGGCGAGGCTGACCAGGTAGGCCACGACCACGGCTTCGGTTTGCACGGCAGGAACGTTGAACTCACGGCCGAGGGTGGCGAGCGCGACGATGACGATGGTCGAATCGAGCGTGTTCATCAACATCGCGGCGACATAGACAGCCGCGACGATGAAGCGCTGATCGGGTTTGTTGCGGGACACTGACGGCTGAACCTTGGTACTTCTCCGCCCAAATTGGCGTCGGAGCGGTGTACCACACTTCTGGATCACGTGTTGCGAGCGTTTGCGCGCGGCGTTACACCATCACGCCGCGCGACTCATCCGCTTCACGATTCAGGACATTCCCAGCCGCGAGGCCCACCAGCCTGCCATGACGCGAGATAACGGCGTCATCCCCGCGAGGCGACGCAATTGAGTGCACTTCCCCGCGGCGGGCTGGCTACTCCAGCGGACGCGGTGGTGGCGCGCCCGTGCCATCGCGGTTCGGGGTGCCAAGGACGTGGGTGTTCGGCGGCAGCATCACGTTGTCGAAGACCTGGGTGAACATGGCGGAGCCGAAGAACCCGACGCAACGCAGGGTCTCCGTTCCAGTGTTGACGAGGTCGTGGCCGACATTGGTGGGCAGCACAAAGACGCTGCCGGGGCCGACCGGGAACTTCCCCTCGTCCATCACCAGCTCACCGGTCCCGGCCACGATGTACTGGGTCTCTTCGGTCTGATCGGTGTGCCAGCCCAGGCGCTTGCCGGGGCTGATCTCGAAGACGATGGTGGTCGTTTCGTCTGTCCCATGTCCGCCGTACGCGACGAACGCGCCGTGCCACTCCACGGTGTCGTCTTCCGCGCCGTGCACGGTCAGCCGGGGGAGATCGTTCGTCGCGACAGGGTGCATGAGAAACCTCCTGGCGGTACTCCAGGGCGACGCTACAGGAACTTCGCCGTCCGTATCTTATCCTACATATTTCCGTCGCTCACGCAAGATTCTGCCTCATGGGCTGGTCAGAGCAGAGCCTGGCGCAGCACACGTATCACGCCCATTGCCAGCAGCATCGCGACCAGGAGATTGCCTGTGCGCCAGGCCGTCAGGGCGGCCACGGCAGCCGCGATGATGCCTGGTGTCCCGGCCGCCACGACGGCTGGCGCGGTCAGTGCAACCAGGGTCACGCCGCCCAGTTGCTCAATGATGCGGGTGACGCGCGGGGTTGGTGTGAGGCGGCCGACCAGCCAGTAGCCTCCGGCGCGCGTGAGGTACATGATGATGGCCATCCCCGCGATGACGATGGCAACCTCACTGCGCATCCGGCACGCTCCCGCTTCTGCTTTCCATGATCTGCCCGGCCAGCACCCCGGCCACCGCGCCCAGCGGCACGTACCACGGCCCTGGCACGAGTTCGTGCGCGGCAACAGCAACCAGCGCTGCTGCCAGCCAGGGGATGGCATCGCTCCGGCCGCGCCAGATGCCGGCGACGAGGGCCACGAAGATGGCGGTCGCCGCGAAGTCGAGGCTCCACGCGG
>JALYWD010000394.1 GCA_030852885.1 Chloroflexota bacterium
CGTGGCTCACACACCGGCCCGTGGTACACGGGGCACATTGATCGGTCTTGCTGGCGCACTCGTGCTGAGTCTCGCGACGGTTGTCCCGGCGCTCGCGGGCACGGTGACGCAAGTCATCACCTGCGGCGCCAGCAACAGCCTGTCGGCGCGGATCGCGGACCTCAGCCTCAACGCCATGAACGTCTCCGCGACGGCTCAGGAGAGCGCTGGCGCCCTCACCCTGACGGCAACCGAGACCGGCTGCGGAGCCCAGGGCTGGAATGTCACCATCCAGGCCGCCTCCTGGACCAGGCAAGGTGGCGGCGCCACCATTCCCGCCAGCGCGCTCTCGCTCACGCAAGTAGCGAACCCAGCGCCTCTCACGGGCCAGGGCATCGATACCACCGGCGGACCGAAGTTGGTCAACGAGCTGGGCACGCTCGATCACTCCCGCAAGGTGCTCCAGGCGAACCAGGGGTTCGGGCTGGGCTCATACACCCAGGTGCTGGGCGTGAAGCTCACGGTCCCGGCGATCACCCCGACCGGTGCGTACCAGACAATCGTGACGACCACCATCACGGCGGGGCCCTGATGCGTCTCGCGGGGCGAGCTTACGTATGGTTGTGAAGCGCCCGCCATCTGGCAGGCGCTCGTTGTAGGTGATGGGCAGAAGCGTGGCGAGCGTGCGAAGCTGGTGGCAGGCCACCATTGGGGTTGCGGCACTGGGCCTGGCCCTGGCCAGTGGGGTGGCGAGCGGGTACCAGGATAACGCCGCCACACCGGAGACCGCCACGCCGGCCCCCCCGGCGGTCGCCAGTGGCGTGCCCCTGCTGGCCTTCGCGCCCACCGAGAGTGAGCACGGCTTCTTCGAGCTGACGCTCGACCCCGGGAAGTCCGCGACCGTCTCGGTGCGCATCGCCAACGTCGGCACGGAAACGTACTCGCTCGTTACCTACGCGGCCGATGTCTACACGCGCGTCAATGGCGGCTCCGAGTCGCGATTGAAAGACGAGCCCACCAGCGGCGCCACCCGCTGGCTCGACTACCCGAGCGAGACCTTCGACCTGGCGCCAGGTCAGGAAATCATCCGCGACATCGTCGTCGCCGTACCGGAGGGGACCTCGCCCGGCGAGTACACCTCCAGCATCGTCATCCAGAACCGCGATCCCATTGAAGGCGCTGCCGAAGGTGGCGTCGGCATGCTGCAGGTTATCCGGCAGGCGATCGCGGTGGCGATCACCGTCCCGGGCCCCGCGCAACCGGCGCTGGCCATCGATGGGGCGACCTACTCCCTGGCGCCGGCGTATGCCTCGGTCCTGGTGAGCGTGGAGAACAGTGGCAATATCCGCCTGGCCCCGGTGGCGACGATGGCCCTGACCGATGCCGATGGCGCGGAAGTCACCAGCGCCACCATCGACATGGAAACCTTCTTCCCCGGCACCCACGCCAACCTGGAGTTTCCGCTGGTGCGCACCCTGGAGCCAGGGGAGTACCACGTGACGCTTTCCCTGGCGGATGCGGAGCACGGGGCCAGCGCCGGCCCGGCGGATCTGCCGCTGACCGTCGAGGAGCCCGTGGGGACGCCGGTCGCGGAAACCACCATCAACATCGCCGAGGTGGGGATCACCGAGGGTCGGAATGCCGAGGGTGAGCTGCAGGTGGTGGAAGTGGCCGTCACCATCGACAACCCGGGGATGCAGGCGTCCAACGCCCGGCTCACGCTCCACGTGGCCCGTGATGGCGAGCCGGTTGAAGACCTGGAGCTGGGCTCCTCACTGACCTTCCCCACCGGCCCCGCCGAGTTCAAGCAGCGCTACTTCCCGCTGGAGGGGTGGACGCCAGGGGTGTACACCTTCTCGGTCACGCTGGAGAGCATTGATCCGAACAACGGCCAACCCGTCGAGCTGGATACGGCGGAAGCCGCCGCCCCGGTGACGGTGGAGTAGGGGCAACGGCGGCGTAGGCGGGGTGACGGTGAGGCCCGCGGGCCTCACCGCCGCCCGCGCGATAGACCGGAGCCACGCAACGCGTCACCTTCACCCGGAGCGCACGCGCGATTCGGTGATTGCTACCAGGCGCGCCCACCCTCATGTGTCATCCTGAGTGCTGCGGCCACGGGGAGTTGTCAGGAGAGCACACCCCTCTTCCCTGTCATTCTGAGCCCGCAGGCGAAGAATCTCGTTCTTTGCACCTGGTAGGCAACCTGACAACTCCCCGGAGACGGGGCACTCAGGATGGCACCTGGAGGGGGATGACACCTCGAAACCTGTCCGTAGGGACGAGGTCCTTCGCCTGCGGGCTCAAGATGCCACATCACGGTGGTCGCTGGTGCGTGTCCCGGTTGCGGCGACACAGAGCCTGCACCCGACCTCGTTTTGTATCCCGGACTACTCTGCCAGCGCACCCCACCTGCCAAAGTTGGCATTCTTGGCATTCTTACCTGCGCCGCAAACAAGAAAGGCCCCTCGCCCTGCGCACAGGGAGAGGGGATTGGGGTGAGGGCCGTGCGACGACCGGGGGTGAGGGTTCCTCGCCTCAGCCGGCAGCACCCGCGCCGGGTTGCTTCACTCCGCCGAGCACCGTGCCCCAGACCGGGATATCCCGGATATGGGTGGGGTCAACCGTCAGCGGGTTCTCCGCCAGCACCGTGAAATCCGCCCACTTGCCAGTTTCAATCGACCCCAGCTCGCCGTCGAGGCCGAGCAGGAAGGCAGAGCCCAGGGTTACCGCGCGCAGAGCATCCTCCGCGCTGATGCGGCGGCTCTCGCCCAGCACCCGGCCCTTCGGCGTGACCCGGTTGACCGCGCACCACATCGAGTGCAGGCAGCCCAGCGGCGTCACCGCCGCATCGGTGTGAAACGAATAGACCACGCCGTGCTCCGCCGCGCTCATCGCGTCGTCCATCCCCTCGGCGCGCTCCGGCCCAACCGTGATCTCGTAGTGCTGGTCGCCCCAGAACCAGAGATGGTTGGCAAAGATGTTCGCGCCGACTCCCAGCTCGGCCATCCGCGCGTACTGCGCGGGCGTGGTCAGCTGCGAGTGCTGGCAGACGTGGCGAATGCCCGCTGCCGGCGTGTGCCGCTCCGCCTCCGCGACCGCGTCAAGGAAGACCTCGACGGTCTCTGCGCCGTTGCAGTGCACCGAGGCCTGGATGCCCGCCGCCTGCAGCGGCGTGATCCAGCCAACGGTTTCCTCCGGCGAGAGGAGAAGCTCTTGCTGATCGTTCGGCCCGAGGTAGTAGCCCGGCCATTGCATGAAAGCCGTGAAGCTCTGGATCGAGCCGTCAAGAACCAGCTTGATGCCGGGGAAGTGGAGCTTGTCCGTCCCGTTGGTCTCGCGCAGCCCCAGCACCGTCGCGACGATATCGTCGGGCGTCACGCCTTCGCCGATGGTGAGATCGACATAAATACCGACCCGGGTAGGGAAGCTCTCGGCCCCGACGGTGTCCACCACTACCTGCTTGCCCGCGGGGTCGGCCAGCATCGTCGAGGCCATGTCGGTGATCGTCGTACACCCGGAGTTGCGCGCGAACGTCCCGAACGCGTCCCAGGTCTTCGCGCCGCCCATCAAGGAGATGATGGCGTCATAGATGGTCGTGGCCAGTTCCATCGCTGGCGATTCGTTCAACTGGCCCGTAGGCTCACCATCCGCGCCTTTGACCACGCCCGACTGCGCCGTGCTGGCCGTGATCTTGTTCGCCGCGAGGGCGGCGGAGTTCAGCATCAGCACGTGGAGGCTCGCGTACCAGACGGCGATCTGCCGGGTGGTGGAGACCTG
>JALYWD010000396.1 GCA_030852885.1 Chloroflexota bacterium
CGGCTGCGCATCCTCGGTTGCCTGGCGGAGCGCCCGTACGCCGGGCACGAGCTGGCAGCGCAGCTCTCGCTGACGCCGCCAACGATCTCGCACCACATGCGGAAGCTGACGGACGCGGGCCTGGTCACCGCGACCCCGGAGGCGCAGTCCCGCATTTACACCCTGCGCGCGGATGAGTTGCGGGAGTTAGCGAGCAGCGCCAGCCCCGCACCAGAGTCAGGTGACGATGAGGAAGCCCGCACCCTGCGCGCGTTCTTCGACGGCGAGCGCCTGAAGCAGATCCCGGCCCAGCGCAAGAAGCGTGTGGTCATCCTGCGTCACCTGCTGACGCGGTTCGCACTGGGCCAGGAATACAGCGAGAGAGAAGTCAATGACATCCTGAAGGTCGCCAACGAGGACTACGCCACGCTGCGCCGAGAACTCGTCGACTACGGATTCATGACCCGAGACAAGGGCATCTACCGCGTCGCCAAGGAGCTTCCCGCCAGGGGAGCGACCGTGGCTCAGGAGGTTGGCAACGAGGCCGTGTGGTTTGAAGCGCTACTGGCAGATGCTACCCGGCGTGCAATCAGCGGAACGCCGTAGCCGTCTCCAGCGCGTACGCCGCCCGTGCAGCCGCCACGAACGCTTGAATACGCTCGATGGACTTGTTTCCATCGATCTCCACGCCGCTGCTGACATCGACGCCCAGGGGCCGCACCTGCGCGATGGCCTCGGCTACATTTTCCGCAGCGAGACCACCAGCGAGCATCGCCGGTACGCTGGCGTTGATCTCGGACGCCAGGGTCCAGTCCGCCTTCTCGCCCGTGCCACCCGCTCCCTTTGTGCTGTATGCATCCAGCAGGAACGCGACCGGGGGAACTTCAGCCTGCTGGAACGCGCCTATCTCGCTGACAATCTCCCTGGCCGACAGACCCGGCAGTGGATGAAATACCTTGGTCGCCAGGACTGGCAGCAAGGCCGCAAACTCTGGCGATTCTGTCCCGGATAGCTGCACCAGATCCAGCCCGGCCACCCGGATCGTCGCTTGAATCTCATCGACCGGGGCGTTCACGAACACCCCGCACGCCAGCACATCCGGCCTCGCCTTTCGCGCGGCCAGAATGCAGGCTCGCGCGACTTCCGCCGTCACCTGCCGGCGCGCGGGCGCAAAGATGAAGCCGAGCACATCCGCGCCGGCCTCAGCCGCCGCCATCGCATGCTCTGGCTCGCGGATGCCACACACCTTGACGACGCTGCCCCGTAGGTAAAGCGCAGCAACGGACCCCGGCGTGCTCATACAGCCACACTTTCACGCAGGGTGCGCACCGCCGATGATCTATCCGGCTGCACGATGACCCCCTCACCCACCAGCACCGCCTGCGCCCCGGCCGTCCAGAGCCGCTCGATTTCTGCCGGGCCGAAGACCCCGCTCTCACCAATCACCACCGCCCCCACCGGCGCCAGCGGCGCCAGGCGCTCGGTCGTGGCCAGATCCACCTTGAAGGTATGCAGGTCTCGGTTGTTGATCCCCAGGTTGCGCGCGCCGAGCGCGATAGCGCGGGCCATCTCTGTCTCGTCGTGGACCTCGACCAAAGCCTCCAGGCCGTGCTCATCGACGACGGTCATCAACTCGCGCAACTGGTCATCAGAAAGGGCGGCCACAATCAGCAGAACCGCGTCTGCTCCGTACGCCCACGCCTCAACCACTTGGTAGGAATCGACCAGGAAATCCTTGCGCAGGATCGCGACGGGCCGTCCCGCCGCGTGCGCCACCTGGGCGGCCTGCTCCATATCGTCCAGGCTCCCCTTGAAGAAGGGTTCATCCGTCAGGACGGAGATTGCCGCCGCGCCGCCGGCGATGTAGTCCGCCGCGACCACGGCCGGATCGACTTCGACCGGGAACACTCCGCGTGAGGGCGAGGCACGCTTGATCTCGGCGATCACGCTCATGCCTGGAACTGAGAGCACCCCATGCAGGCTGACCGGAGTTGGCCGTCCCTCTCCTCTCGCGCGCAACGCCTCGACGGAAGTGTGCGCCCTACGGACGGCGACATCGCGCGCGGTCTGATCCAGGATCTTGTCGAGGATCGTGCCGGTAGTGACGTGACTCATGCGCGTACCGTCTCCTGCTCCTGCGCCGCGCGCGCGGCAAGGTCCTGCGAAAGCGCCGCCAGCCGCTCCATGGCCGCCAGCGCCTTGCCAGCATCGATGGCCTTCTCCGCCACGGCCACCCCTTCCGCGATCGACTCTGCGCCATTCGCCGCGTAAATGCC
>JALYWD010000400.1 GCA_030852885.1 Chloroflexota bacterium
GATCGACGCCGTTATCGAGCGTGAAGCAGGAGCCACCGAGCGGCTGGCCCTGCTCGTCCTCGACCAGGATCACAAGGGTGCCTGTGCCACCGCCAAGGGTGAAGGTGATTTCGCTAGTCTCGCCACCGGTGATCGTGACACGCTGTGGCTCCGGGGTTTCCGCGCCATCCGGCAAATCCGAGACGGCGACTTCGTAGTCCGCGGCCGGGAGGTTGGCGATGAGGAACAGGCCCGGTTCTGGGTCATCATCACCCTGCTCGTTGTCGCAGACACGGTAGGCATCGACGTCGCTGGTCACGTTCAGGCAGGCAGTAACCGGCTCGCCTGAGGCATCGACAACACGCACGTCGAGCGTGCCGGCGGCCTCCTGCTCTGGCGCGGTCTCGCCGTGGGAGAAGACGATCTCGCTCAGGTCGCCTGCGACGATGTCCAGATCCTGCTGCACAGGGTCTGCTGCTGGCGCACCCGTGGGCGGCGTGGATTCGATGACGCGGATCGGCCCGGGCGAGACACCCTGGATGGAGACGACCCCGTTGCCGTCTTCGTCACAGAAGGGACCAAAGCCCTGGCCACCCGGGGGAATCTCGACGGTGTAGCACGCGCTGGGCAGCAAATTGCCGCCGGCGTCTTCTGAGCGGATATCGAGATTGCCGCTCTCCGGCAAAGGCGCTTCTTCTGCTGCCAACATCACGCTGACGGCTGCGGACTCGCCGGCCACCACATCGACGCTGATCGGTTCGGGCGCGGTGCTGCCGGCACCCGGCTCCACGGCCAGGGTGTACGCGCCCGGCGGCAGGTCGCGGAAGGTGATGCGCCCTGGTTCCGCGTCTGGATCTTCATTCGCGTTGTCACAGGCGGAGATATCGCCGTCCGCGCTCGTGAGAGCGGCGCACGCATTCTCCGCGGGCGTGCCGTCCTCCTTGCTGATCGTAAGGACGACCTCACCAGTGGCTTCCTGGCTCGCTTCGGCGCCTTCGCGCTGGTTGGTGATGTCGAGTTCGACGGTGTCCCCGGCGGGCACGGTGACGCTTTCAGGCTCGGCGAGGTCGAACCCGTCCGTTGACTGCGTCTGCGTCACGGTGTAGTCGCCCGGTGGGAGATCCGGGATATTGAGTTGCCCGTCGTCCTGGTTGTCGCAGATGTCAGGGAGGTCCTGGGTACCGGTCAGGTCGAAGCAGGTCTGGGGAAGGGGGTTGCCGTCCTCGTCAGAGACCCGGATGACCAGGCGGCCCGGTTCCACACGGCCACCGCGATAGGCGATGGTGACCTCTGCCGGCTGACCGTCAACGACCTCGACGGCCTGCGCATCGGCGGCGGCGAAGCCCTCCGGCGTCGCGGTTTCCTGCAATCGGTAGCGGCCAGCGGGGATATCGTTGAAGACGATGCGGCCGTCGTCCGCGTCATCGGTGTCGCATTGCTCGATGGCCTGGCCGCCGTCACGCGGGGAGAGCGCCCAGCAGGAGCCGGTGACCGGGGCGTTGTCGCGGTCACGCAGGGTGACGACGACCTGGTTGCCCTGAGCCGTTTGCGGAATGTCCGTCTGTGTCTCTTCTGGCGTAGCTGTCGGTTCGGCTGTCTGGCCCTGATCTCCGCCTTCCGGCTGATGCGGGATCTCGATCCGCGCACCGGTCGGCTCAATGGTGAACGGGACATCGGCGACCGGGGCAAAGCCCGCGGGCGGTACGGTCTCGCGCAATGTCAGCGGCGTAGAGGGGACGGCGTCGAAAATCACCTCGCCGCTGCCCGCCACGTCGCAGAGCTCGAACCCGAACTCGACGATGGCATAGCACGCGCCGGGAAGGGGCTGGCCATCGGCATCGACGCTGGTGATGGTCAGGCGGCCCGGCGCATCGCCGGGTTGCAACGTGATTGCCTGGTCGCCGCCAGCGGTCTGAGGCTGATCTGCCGCGGGCTCTGCCGTGGCTGGCTCTGCCGTTGCGGGCTCCTCTCCCGGCTCAACACTGGGGGTTTCTTCGCCCGGCTCCGTGCCCTGCTCCTGGGATGCGCCCGCGGCCTGTGCGGTCGCCTGGAAATCGCCCTCCTCAAGTGGCAATTGCTGATCCAGCGCGGGCTCGCCGTTAGCGGTGGCGGTTTCACGCAGGGTGTAGGTGTCGTTGGGCAGGCCATCCGGCACGCGCAGGGTGGTGCGGCCATCCGGCGCGTCGTCGGCGTCGCAGGCCTGGCTTACCAGGTTGCCCTGCGCATCGAGGAGCGCGAAGCAGGAATCCAGGCGCGGCTGGCCAGTGTCGTCGGTGGCAGTGACGTCGAGCGAGGTGCTGGGCAGGGTGCGCTTGTCGATGACCGCGCCGGTGGGATCAACCGCCACGTAGACGCGCGATGGCTCATCCAGGCTGACACTATCCTGCGCCACCGGCTGGTCATTCAGGAAGACCTGGAAGCCGTACGCTCCGGGCTGGGCATCCCACGTCACCGAGAAGCTGCCGTCCGGCTGCGGGGCCATTGCCAGGTCATCGCCGACGTCCGTGCGCAGGGTGACCAGCGCGGAGACCGGCTCGGCGTCGACGCGCCCCGTCCACTGGTCGTAGGCGAAATAGACGCCAGCGGCATCTGGCGGGACGGTCAGTTGGAAGTCTGGCCCGTTGAGATCGCCGCCCTGGCCGAGCGAGCGCTCGCTATCGCTGTTCGCAATGACACGGAAGATGTAGCTCCCGGTTGGGACCGGAAGAACGGTGCTCCAGGTGCCGTCGCCGTTGTCGTTGAGCTCCGCCTGGGGACAGGTGGAGTCGAAATCCGCCGGGCAGCCGAGTGCTGCCTGGAAGTTGCCAGCCAGCGCCACGCGTTGCGGCGCCGGCAAGGGTGGCGGTAGTTGGCCGCCGGGCTGAGCTGCCGCCACACCCGTGGCGAGATAGGGCGCAAAGGCGCTGATGACCAGCGAGAGTGTGAGGAAGAGCGTGAGCCAACGCGCGCCCGCGTGCGAGTGGTGGCGTGTCGATCGGGCCGGCGCGCGCATGCAATCCCTCCGCGGAACGTCTGAATCCGGGGAAAACGTGACCCCGTGGCGACCCGCGGTGCGTGGCGGCGGTTTGCCGCGCCGGGACCGCGTTGTACCGTAGCATGGTGGTCAGGACCGCTTGCCGTAGCGGCCGCTGCCTGTGTATACGCGCACGCTGGCCCGGATGTTTCCACGGCAGCCGAAGTTGGTTCGCTCGTATAGGCAAAGGAGCACTTCAGCGTGGCCGAGCGCGAGTACCAGATTGCGGTGATTCCGGGTGATGGCATCGGTACGGAGGTGACGCCGGAGGCGCTGCGCGTGCTGGAGCGCCTGGCCGAGCTCAGCGAGGGCCGCTTTGCCTTCACGTTCACCAGTTTCCCGTGGGGGAGTTCCTATTACCTGCAAACCGGCCGCATGATGGATGAAGACGGCCTGGAGAAGCTGCGTGACAAGGACGCGATCTTCTTCGGGGCCGTGGGTTGGCCGGACGTGCCGGATCACGTCAGCCTGTGGGGCCTGCGCCTGGCCATCTGCCAGGGGTTCGACCAGTACGCCTGTGTGCGCCCGGTGCGACTGCTCCCCGGCGTGCCCAGCCCGTTGCGGGATGCCACACCGGAGCGCATCGACTGGGTGGTGGTGCGCGAGAACACGGAGGGGGAGTACGCCGGCATCGGTGGCCGCAACCTGGGCGGGCGTGGCACGGACCGCGAGGTGGCGATCCAGAGCGCGCTCTTCACCGCCCAGGGGTGCGAGCGCATCATCCGTTATGCCTTCGATCTGGCGCGGACCCGCAAGCGGAAGAAGGTGACGAGCGTCACCAAGAGCAATGCCCAGCAATACGGCATGGTGCTCTGGGATGAGGCGTTCGATCGCGTCCGCGCGGAGTATCCTGATGTCGAAACGGAGCAGTGGCTGGTGGACGCCATGGCCGCGCGCTTCGTGCTTCGCCCCGAGACGCTGGAAGTGGTCGTGGGCTCCAACCTCTTTGGCGACATCCTGTCTGACCTGGGCAGCGCCATTGGAGGCAGCCTCGGCATCGCGGCCAGCGCCAACATCGACCCCGAACGACGGTACCCGAGCATGTTCGAGCCGGTCCACGGCAGTGCGCCCGACATCGCGGGGCAGGGCATTGCCAATCCCATCGCGGCGGTCTGGTCGGCCGCGCTGATGCTCGAGCACATCGGCCTGGAGGCGGAGGCGCAGCGGATCATGGAGGCCATTGGCAAGGCAACGGCGGCCGGCGTAGTAACGCCGGATCTGGGCGGAAAGGCCACGACGCGCGAGGTAGGTGACGCTATCCTGGCGAACCTCGGGAGTTCCGCATGACACCGTTCGTGGCGGGGCCAGAGAAACCGCCTGTGGCAGCAGGACGTTTACTGGGAAGACGCGCCGCTCGCGGCGCTGTGCCCGCGTAGCGCGCCATGCAGTCAGGACCACGGTTGTCTAGCTCCCCCGCACGAGCCCGGATCGAACAGCAAGCCGATCAGCGCAGCAGCGTGGCGGTGGTGATCACCTCTGTGCTGGCGTTGCTGGTGGTGGCTGCCGCCGTGGGGGCCGTGGCGTGGCTTGTCCTGCGCTCGCCAGACTCGGCGGTCGATTCCGCCGAGCGGCTGGAGCCAGTGGGCACCGCCCTGCCAGCACCCACGGAAGTCGCCGAGACGCCGACTCCCACACCAGCCCCAGAACCCACGACCGAGCCGGAGCCGACATCGCTCGCGTTCACGGGCGAGCAGCCGCCGGCTATTGCCTTGCCGACGGTGGAGACAGAGCCTGTCATCGATGAAGAGCCGGAAACCGTGGGGCCAACACCAACGCCGCGCGTGATTGGTCCGCCGACTGCTGTCCCGACCGCGGCCCCAACGTTGCCGCCCGCGCCAACGCTCCCTCCGGCTCCGCCAGTGACCGCCGTGCCCGTAGTGGCCCTGGAGCCGGTAACGCAAGCGCCCACGCCGGTCCCGACCGCCGCACCGTCGCAAGCAACGAACGAGGCTCCGGCCGCACCCACGCCGCGCGCCACGAGGCCGCCCGACGATGACCCGTTCGACATCTTCGATAACGACCGCGCCTCGCAGATCGTGCCGGTGCAACAGGACCCGATGGAGCGGGTGCGTGAGATGCAGGAAGAGGCCGGCAACGATGCGCCGGTGATCATCCTGCCGACCTTCCCGAACCAGGGGAACGGCAACGATGACCAGGACCGGGATCGTGACCGCGACACCGGGGGCTCCATCTCGCCGGTGCTGGTGCCAACCATCACGCCGGGCCGCGACGGCTCGATTGAGGTCGTCGTGCCGGATGTCGATGCGATGATCGACGAGATCACGGAACAGGCCACAAACCCGGACCGCGACCCGAACTCCAACGGTGGCCGCAGCGTGACCGACCGGGACGACAAGGACGATAAGGACGACAAGGATTCGAAGCGCCGGTCGCGCAGCAGGAAGACCCCGACGCCACGGCCCGGCAGTGCGCGGGACATCATCGACAACATGCCGAATGCGCGCGATAACCGGCCGGGCAATGGCAATAGCCAGGGGGGCGACTGCCCGTTCGCGAACCTGCCGGAAGATAAGCGGCCAGACTCGCCGCTCTGGGATTGCTAGAACCTGTCATGGCTTAGCTGCCGGGGCAGGGAGACACCATCCCCTACAAGTCGTCTCCCGCGAAGGAGGCTACCGCGATGTCCGAGAGCCTGGTCGAGCTATTCAGACACAACGTCTGGGCGAACCAGTGCCTGTTCGATGCCTGTGAGGGATTGAGCGACGCGCAGTTGGACGCGACAACTCCTGGCACGTTCGGCAGCATCCGGAACACCCTCATGCACATCGTCGGCTTGCAGGAGCGCTGTGCCGCTGCACTGGCCGAATCGGGGCCGGTGAACGAGATCCGCGAGCGTGGTCCGTTCCCTGGCCTCGCCGAGTTGCAAGATAGCGCGCGCACAAGCGGCGAAGCGCTGGTCGGGGTCGCAGCTCGTGCCCACTCCGGGGCAACCGCGACGACGACGTGGCGCGGCGAGGCGTACACGCTGCCAGTCTGGTTGCTCCTCGCCCAGGCCATCAACCATGCCACGGAGCACCGCGCCCAGGTCGCCGCGATCCTCACCCAACAGGGCATCGAATCCCCAGGCATGGACGTCTGGACATACCACGAAGATCAATTCAACGGGGACTGGAGCCGGTTGTGGTCCTCGTAGGCGTGTGAAAGGGCTTTAGCGCCCGGCCTGCTCCAGCAGCGCCGCGCCCGCGACGAGACCCCATGACCCGGCCAGCATCATGTCGCCATGGGGCGCGGCCTCGTGGTAGCCCAAAGAGCGCGCCAGGCGGCGGTTCGGGCCGGTGATCGCCACGAAGGGGAAGGGACCAACCTCCCGGTAGGCCGGATCGAGCGCCGCGCCGTGGCCATCGAAGTGGTCCCGGAACCCGGCGGTATCGAGCGTGCCGCCGCGCAGGCCCTCCACCAGGTCGCGAATGATCTCAGGCGTAATGCCGCCGGTGTGGTGCTCGAAGAGTCCGTAGAGTCGCTCGCGGCGCACCAGCGTGGCGAAGGTGTGCATGTTGCCAACGTTGACCAGGATCGCGCCCTCATGCGCCGCCGCCCGCCCGACGGCCGGGTCTGCCAGCGCCCCGAGCACGGCGGCTGCGCCGGTGTCCATCAAGATCGCGCCGGGGTGCGCCTGCGCCACGGCGGCCATGCGGGTCATGCCGGCCGGTGGCGTCGTGTAGACCATGCGCCGCAGGTCTCCACCGTCGTTGAGCAGGCTCTGCAGATAGGCGAAGCGGACATCGTTGTTGCCCGCGCCTGGCTGATAGCCGTGATCCTGCACGGCCACCGCGAGCCGTTCCGGCAGTGTCACCCCGAATGGAGTGAGTGCTGCCTGAAGCGCGGCGAGGTCGATATCCCCGGTTTCCACGACCACCGCACCAGAAGGTGCGTCATCGCGCAGGGTCACGCCCAATGCGGTGACCCGCTCCAGGTCGTTGTGAATCGTCTGGGCGGCGGTAGGCGTCGCCGAAAGTGGCAGGCCCGCCTCCAGGTGCGCCTTCATGGCATCGCTGGACGCGCCGCCACCCATCACCCCGCCCTGCAGGTGGAGTGGCCGCCGCGCGGCGGTGGCCGCGCGCACCTTCGCTCCCACAACCTGGGTTTGGGACGGCAGCACCAGCTTCAGGCAGTTCTCCGGCTCCCGCGCCGGATCGTAGAGCAGGATGTCTTGCGTGCCCGCGCCCACATCGATGGCGAGCAGGGGGGTCTGGAGGGGAGTGGTCATGGTTGGAGTGTAACGCGGGGCAGCGCTCTTGCCGTTGGCTGCGAACGGCGACGCTGCTATACTCGCGCACATTACGGGCGCATAGCTCAGTTGGCCAGAGCGCACGGTTCACATCCGTGAGGTCACAGGTTCAAGTCCTGTTGCGCCCACCTAACAATGGCCGTCCCCTGTGGCGGCCATTGTCACGATCGGATGCACATTCCCGCCCCGCCGTCCGTCAGCACTGCATCTCGATCTGGGCTACCATGCACCGCGATGCGGCCCGGCCAGCGTGACGGACAACACGCGCACCCGAGCCCCCGGCTTGACCGGGATTTTCGCGGCGCGGACAATTGCGCTGCGTGTTGCGCTCAGACGTGAAACGCTCGCTGCGGGCGAACCTGCGAGATCAGGTTGCCGAAGCAGTGTGCGGGTGTAGATCGAACCAGTCGGAGGACGGAATGGCGCGGGAACAGACGCTGGCGGACAAGATCTCCAGCTCGTCCCTGTGGCGGTCGGTGGTGCGGCATGGCTACCCCGACACGCAGCGGAACCAGGCTCTCATCATCGCGAGCAACGTCTTTCTCCACATCCACCCGGTCAAGATCAAACGCTACGCGACCAAGGTCACCTACACCTTCTGCCTGGGCGGGTTGTCGTTCTTCATGTTCCTGGTGCTGACCGGCACGGGCGTTCTGCTGATGTTCTATTACATCCCCTCCGCCGATCTGGCCTACCAGAGCATGCAGGCCATCGAATCGGACGTGACGTTCGGCCAGTTGATGCGCAACATGCACCGCTGGTCGGCGCAGGGGATGGTGATTGCCGTCTTCCTCCACATGTGCCGCGTGTTCTATACGGGGTCGTACAAACCTCCGCGTGAGTTCAACTGGGTCATCGGCATTCTGCTGCTGGTAACGACCTTCCTCCTCTCCTTCACCGGCTATCTGTTGCCGTGGGACCAACTCGCGTTGTGGGCCATCACGGTGGGTACGGAGATCGGTGGCGCCGCGCCGCTG
>JALYWD010000412.1 GCA_030852885.1 Chloroflexota bacterium
GCGCTGGTGGTCGGGCAAAGGGCAAAGGATCTGCCGGCCGACGAACGAGCGCTGGAGGCGCTGATTGGATATACCTGCGCCATCGACGTGTCGGCGCGCGGGTTGGGGCGCATCGGGCCTAGCCGCATTGGCAAGTCATTTGATACGTTCACACCGCTCGGCCCGGCGATCGTTACCGTCGACGAGGTTCCCGATCCGCAAAACATGCGTGTGACCCTGACGGTGAACGGCGAACCGCGACAGGACTATTCGACGAGTGACATGGAGTACAGCGTCGTCGAGGTGCTGGCGTTCATCAGCTCCTTCATGACGCTCGTTCCGGGCGACGTCATCATGTGCGGGACCAACCACCAGGGTCTCGGCGCGCTGCAGGACGGCGACCGGGCTGTGATGACGATCGATGGGATCGGCACCCTGGCGGTGTCCGTGCGTGACCCACAGGGACGCGAGTGGCCGCGTGGAATCGACCAGGAAATGGCAGAGCGACAACGAGCGGTTGGTGCGTCGTAGTTCCAACTCGCAACGGGGGTCAGGACCAGAGTGGGCTGACAGCCGACAGCGGCTCACCGCAGACCAGGTAAGTTCGCAAGATTTTCGCGTAGCCTCAGTGAATGCAAGGAGTGGTGACAGGAGAATTTCCTGGTCTTCATGAGCGACCGTGAACATGTGCTAGGGTAGCCAACAGTCGTCAGTGATAGCTGCAAAGGAGCAGACACATGAGCCAGCGTGGGCGACGGAATGAGCCAGGAACAACCCCGAATTCAGCGCTGCCTCTCGGGCGGCCAGTGAGCCGGCGAACCATTGTGCGCGCGGGGGCCGCCGGCGCGGCGGGATTCGCGGCGGCCGGGGCTTTGGCTCCGGTGAGCGCCGCGACGACGCACGGCAACCTCCTGCGCGCGTCCTCGTATTTGCAGGAGTCCACTCCGGCGGCCGAAGGGATCTACGGTGGACGGCTGCGCGTGGCGACCACCGGCCAGCCGGCCACACTCGACGGTCACTTCGTAGCGCAGCGAACTATCGGTCTCATCGACTGGAACATGTTCGAGGCGCTGTTCACCTTCGACGCCGAATACAACACGGTCCCGATGCTCGCCGAGGGGATCGAGGTCAGCGACGATGGCTTGACGAACAAGATTACGTTGCGCCAGGGAGTGCCGTTCCACAATGGGGACGAGATGCGCGCCGCGGATGTGGTGGCCTCGTTTAATCGCTGGGCTCCGGTGGCCAGCCTCGGTCTCGCCATCTCGGCATTCCTCGACGAGATCGTCGAAGTCGATCCCTACACGGTGGAAATCAGGCTGACGGCTCCACTCGTCGCATTGCCAAGTCTGCTGGCCCGCCAGCAGTCAGGGCTTTCGATCCATCCTAAAGCGATCATGGAGGCCGCGGCGTCTGCACCGATGACCGGCGATCAGTACATCGGCACAGCGCCCTACAAGTTCGTCGAGTTCCAGCCAGACCGCTTCACCCTGCTCGACCGCTTCGACGACTACGTCGGGCTTGACAGCCCAGCGAGCGGGTACGCCGGGCGCAAGGCGGCCTATCTGGACGAGATTGAGTTCATCCCGGTGCCTGAGGAAGCCGCACGAGTCGCCGGTTTGCAGGCGGGTGAGTATCACTATCTCGAAGAGATCATCCCCGATCAGATCGCGGTGCTGCAAGACTCGCCCGGTGTC
This sequence comes from Chloroflexota bacterium, assembly GCA_030852885.1. Taxonomy (GTDB): domain Bacteria; phylum Chloroflexota; class Chloroflexia; order Thermomicrobiales; family UBA6265; genus JACCXM01. The sequence continues at coordinate 1,677 of JALYWD010000412.1, forward strand.
ACCATCGAAATCCTTCCGCCACGCAGTTACGGCATCATCATCATGAACACCGTTGGCGGGCTGTTCACCGACCAGACGCTGCGTCAGGCCGTGCAGGCCGCGATTGGCGTGGAGGCGAGCGGTCAAGCGACCCACGGTGAGGGGTACTTCGAACTGGGTCCTGGCATCATGCTGCCGCAGACGATCTGGGCCTCGGATGTATCCGCGGAACTCTATAACCAGAATAACCCCGAGAAGGCGGCTCAGATGCTGCAAGAGGCTGGCTATGATGGCACGCCAATCCGGCTCCTGTGCACCCAGGAGGATCTGGGTGACTACAACGCGGCCCTTGTGGCGCAGCAGCAGCTCGAACAGGCGGGGTTCACCGTCGAGGTGGAAGTGAGCGACGAGGCGACGCTCGAGGAGAACCTGGAAGACGACGAGCGCTGGGACATGACGACGAACGCGATCGTGTTCCGACCCGATCCGGTCCTGATCGACCGCTTTGTCAGTTGCAATGTGGATGGCAAGTGGTGTTCCGAAGACAAGGTCGCCGTGATCGAGCAACTGCAAACCGCGCCTGATTTCGAGACGCGTTACGCGGCGCTTGAGGAACTCCAGCGACTCTTCTACGACGAGGCGCCACTGGTCAAGCTCGTCAACAACTATGGCGTCGCGGCGCTGTCATCACAAGTGCATGGTCTTCTTGGCCACATGCATTTCGAGATCGAGCCCGAGTTCACAAACTGCTGGCTGGAAGAGGCGTAACGACCGTCCCTTACCCCTTCCCCTCTCAGCGCTGAGAGGGGAAGGGGCACGTCGCGGGAAACGTGAACTGATCTCGCCTCCCGCGGAGGTTGCGCGTGCTGGCATACATCATCCGTCGCTTACTGCTGCTCATTCCGGTGCTCCTGATCGTCGGCGTGATCGTCTTCACGCTCATGCACCTCACGCCCGGTGATCCAGCTTCGGTCATGTTGGGGCGAGATGCGACGGAAGCGCAGAAGATCGCGCTGAGAGAGCGACTCGGTCTCAATGAGCCGGTCCCAGTCCAGTTCGTCACCTGGTTCTGGAGCGCGCTGCGGCTTGATTTCGGTGATTCGCTGTTTCTTGGCAAGCCGGTCATAGAGGCACTGCTCGAACGAGCGGAACCGACCGGTTTACTCGCCTTCTATTCACTGACGCTTGCCATCCTGATCGCAGTTCCGGCCGGGGTCATTGCCGCGGTACGCGCCAATTCACCCCTCGATCGCCTGCTGATGATGGTGTCGATCAGTGGTGTGGCAATCCCCAGTTTTTTCTTCGGCATCCTGTTGATTCTCCTCTTCGCGGTCGTCCTCGGTTGGCTGCCGTCAGGCGGGTATGTCAACATCAGCGATGACCCGATGGAGCACGCCAGGTACATGATCCTGCCGACTTTGACCCTCGGCTTCTCCGCGGCCGGGCTGGTGGCCCGCCTGGTGCGGTCGACGATGCTCGACGTGCTCAATGAAGACTACGTGCGGACGGCCTACTCCAAAGGGTTGGCGGAGAGGCGCGTGGTCATCGCCCATGCTTTCCGCAACGCGCTGATTCCCGTGCTCACGGTCATCGGCGTGACTTTCGCCGGCATGCTTGGCGGCGCGGTCGTGATCGAGAACGTATTCAATATCCCGGGGCTGGGACGGCTGCTGGTGCAAAGCGTGGTCCGCCGGGACATCCCGGTGGTGCAGGGAGCGGTGATGACGGTGGCCGCCATTGAAGTTCTCGTGATGCTGGGGATAGACCTCTTGTACGCCTATATCGATCCGAGAATACGCTATGGCGCTGACTAAAACCCTCGTGACTGCGACGAGCCGTTCTGCGACCACGAAACGCGGTCCATTGGGTCTCTCGTCAATCACGCCGTCATCGAAATACTATTGGGTTCGCCTGTTGCTCCAGAATCCGGCCGTTGTTGCGAGCCTCTGCCTTCTGCTGCTCATTTTCCTCCTCGCCGTGCTGGCGCCGGTCATCTCGCCTTTCGATCCAAACTTCGTCAATCCAGCCGATCGCCTGCAGCCCCCATCATCAACATATTGGTTTGGCACCGATGACCTGGGCCGCGACGTGTTCAGCCGCGTGATCTATGGAGCGCGGGTCTCGCTGCTGGTCGGGGTTATCGTGACGGTGGGGGCGACCGTCCTCGGTTCGCTTATCGGACTCGTTGCCGGATACTACCCGCGGCTCGACACGCTCTTCATGCGCGTCATGGACGGGCTGGAGGCATTCCCCAGCATCCTGCTCGCCCTCGTCATCATGGCCACCCTTGGCCCGGCAACAGAGAATGTCATCATTGCCCTGTCGGTGGTCTACACGCCCAATATCGCGCGGCTGGTGCGCGGCACGACACTGATGAACCGGCAGCAGACGTATGTTGAGTCCGCGCGGGCTATCGGCATGCGCGACTTTCCCATCATGCGCCGGTACATTTTCGCCAACTCGCTGTCGCCGCTCATCGTGCAGGCCACATTCGTGGTCGCATTCGCGATCCTGTCCGAAGCATCGCTCTCGTTCCTCGGCGCCGGAGTGCCTCCCCGGACTCCAACGTGGGGCAGCATCGTCAGCGCCGGCCAGCCGAGACTTCAGCAGGCATGGTGGATCTCGGTCTTCGCCGGGTCCTTCCTCTTCGCCACTGTGCTCGCGGCCAATCTCATCGGCGACGGCCTACGCGACGCGCTGGACCCCCGATCGCGAAAGCGGTAGCTTCGATCGCCCATGACTTCCTGACGCTCTTTCTCGGCGTGTCGGTCGCGGGTCACGATGACAACGTCGCGGCGCCCTACCTCAGCCCGCGCGACCTGTGCCAGACGCGCGCCTTGCTCGGCTACCTACCACCGGATGACGGCTTTCAGGCGCGAGCGGAGCACGCCGCTCACCAGGGCGGGAACGAGACGTGCTCCTCTCACCGGCTCAGGCCCGGGCCTCGTCCTCGCACGGCACGTTGACGTAGCCGCTCTTGAACGGGTGCACCTTGCCTTCTTCCGGCTCGAAGCGGTGCCGCCAGATGCAGCCGTTGTCGATGCCCAGCAGGTGCAGCGAGACCGAGGTGACATCCGAGGTGGTGCGCACCCGGTGAATATCCGTCTCGGGCAGGAGTTCGTAGAAATCCCCGGGTACCAGCGCCCGGCTCTCCAGGATCGTCAGGTTGGC
>JALYWD010000474.1 GCA_030852885.1 Chloroflexota bacterium
ATGCGGAGCGGCGCGTCGAGCAGGAGCTGGGTATCAGCGCATACGGCCTTCTGGGTCTTGAGGCTGATGCGGTTCCGCCCGGTTCCAACGGCCTGATCGTCCTGCCGTATTTCAGCGGAGAGCGCACACCAATTCATGACGATCTGGCGCGGGGCATGATCTTTGGCCTGACGCTGGCTCATGACCGCCCGCATATCTACCGTGCGCTGCTCGAGGGCGTGGCCTACGGGGTGGAGCATCACTTTGACCTGATGCGCCAGTCTGGCATGAAGCTCAACCGGATCGTGGCGACGGGTGGTGGCTCCCGGAGCCATCTCTGGACACAGATTATCAGCGACGTCACTGGCCTGCCGCAGGTCGTGGTTGCCCCAAGCAACGCAGCACTCGGGGCGGCATTCCTGGCTGGTAAGGCGATTGGCGTATTTTCGCAGTTGTCAGACGTGCGCCTATGGGCGAAACCGGAAAGGGAGGTGGTCCCCCGGGAAAATGTGCACGACGTGTACCAGGAGTACTACCGCATCTATCGGCGTCTCTACGAGCAAACCAAGGATGAGATGCACGATCTCGCGCGCCTCACGGCTGCGGCCGCGAAGTCGTCGATCAGGCCCCTGGGGGCGGAACTGACCGTCCGGGAACTGACCGCGTAGGTTCGGAAGTGGATCGCAGGAACGACATGAGGACCAAGGGAGGTAACATGACCCTGCAGAAGAAGAATGCCACTCGTCGCCAGTTCCTGATGGGCGCCGCCGGCGGCGCCGCCATGGTGGGAGCAAGCTGGCTGCCAACGCGGACGGATCGCATCCGCGCCATGCAGGACAGCTTTGACTGGAAGGCGAACTCTGGCGCGCAGGTGCGCCTGATCCTGAACAAGCACCCGTACACGGAATCCCTGTTGCCGCTGATCCCGGAGTTCACGGAGCTCACCGGTATCGAAGTGCCTGAGCCGTTGATCCTGCCGGAGGCCGAGTACTTCCAGAAGCTGCTGGTGGACCTCTCCACCGGCGCCGGCGAGTTCGACGTCTTCATGACGGGGCCGCAGGTGCACTGGGCCTACGACGACGCTGGCTGGACCGAGCCACTCGATCCATTCCTTGCGGACCCGAACAAGACTGGCCCCGATTACGATGAGGCCGACATTTTCGAAGGCCTGATGGCCGCAAATCGCTGGAACAAGACGCTCGGCGGCGGTATCGGCGAAGGCAGCCAGTGGGCGATCCCGGTCATGGCCGAAACGTATGTCCAGGCCTACCGCAAGGATGTCTACGACGAACTCGGCATCGAGCCCGGCTCCACCATCGAAGAGTGGCGCGCGGCCAATGCCAAGGCCACCAGTGGTGACATGAAGGGCATCATCGTTCGCGGTGAAAAGGGTGGCGGCATGACGGCCACCGGCTGGGTCTCCACCTTCCTGGGCTACGGCGGCGTCATTATGGACGAGAGCCTGGTGACCCAGATCAACTCCGATATCGGCGTTCATCTCGCCGAGGAGTACTGCGCATCGGTCAAGGAGTCTGGCCCTGAGGGCTGGGCGCAGGTGACCTGGTACGAGGGCCAGGAGAGCTTCTCCAACGGCAGCTACGGCCAGTACATGGACTGTGACTTCTTCACTGCCCTGTACGAGGATCCGGACAAGTCCGCCGTGGCCGGCAAGGTGGCGCTGGCGCACTGCCCGCACGCCGATGATCACGATCCCGTCAGCGGTCTGTGGACGTGGGCGCTGGCCATGAGCTCGCAGGCGCAGAGCAAGGATGCTTCCTGGGCGTTCATCCAGTGGGCGACCATGAAGGACCAGATGACCGTCGCGACGGTCGAGGGTCGCAACTACAACCCGACCCGCGCCTCGGTCTTCAACGACCCGACCGTGCAGGAGACGATGGGGAGCTGGGCGGATGGCACCTACCTGCCAATCGTCCTGGAGAACCTCGACAAGTACGCGCGAGTCGCCTGGCCGGCGCAGCCGGAGACCACATTCCTGACGACTGCCTGGGATCAGGCGCTGCAGGAGATCTGGGCTGGCGGCAACGCCCAGGATGCGCTCGACAATGCCAAGAACAGTGTCGATGCGCACATGAAGGACCTCGGGCTGATCACCGAGTAGCTTCTTTCGCCCACACGGCGGGGGCCCTCGCCCCCGCCGTGTGTACCAGGAGCAGGCGAGCGACCCATGGCAACCATTGCCACGCCAATGGAACAGGACCGGCCGGAAGCCCCACCGAAGACGCGGTCGCGGATGGAGCAGGACGACATCCGCGCTGGCAGATTGATGATGCTGCCGGCGTTGGTCATCCCGATTCTGCTCGCGGGTGTCTTCGTCTTTGGCTTCTACCTCACTCTCCGCAACCGGCGGCTCAATCGTGGCGACCTCGGATTTGTCGGCCTCGATAACTACGTCAAGCTTTTGCAGGATGACCGGTTCTGGCACTCGCTGAGCCTGACGCTGAAGTTCACCATTGTCGATATCACGGTCGAACTGTTCCTGGCGACGTTGTTGGCCCTGGCTCTCAGCGTGCCGCTGCGTGGCGTCAAGATCTATCGTGCGTTGCTCATTATCCCGTTGATGACGCCACCCGTGGTTGGCGCGCTCGTCTGGAAGGTGCTGTACCGATCTGGCAACGGCGGCTTCTTCAACTGGATTCTCTGGAAGCTCGGGCTGCCGATGCAAGGGTTCATCGGAGATCCTTCGCAGGCCATCCAGAGCCTGATTGTCATTGACGTGTGGCTCTTTCTCCCGTTCGTGGCCATCATCCTGTTAGCTGGTCTGCAGACGTTACCCCAGGAACAGATGGATGCCGCCCGCGTGGACGGCGCCAATGAGTGGCGCATTTTCTGGCAGGTCAAACTTCCGTATCTGGTGCCCTTCTACATTGTGGCACTCTTCTTCCGGGCCATTGACTCGCTGAATGTCTTCGACACCATCTACGGCACAACCAAGGGTGGCCCCGGTGATGCGACTCGCGTGCTTGCCATCAACGGCTATGAAACCGCGTTCCCGTTCTTCAATATCTCCTATGGTGGGGCGATCTTCGTGGCCCTGTGGGTTCTCTGTACGGTGACGGGATCCTTGCTTTACCTCTGGGTCAAGAAATCCCAGCAGTAACCCGAGAGCCTGGAGGACATTGACATGCAGCAAGCGGCGCCCAGACAGCCAGTGATCATGAAGGAGTCAAACCAGAGGAAGAGGGAGCGACGGCTCCATTTCTTCCTGCACGTTGGGCTGATCATCTATTTCTTCATCACGCTCTTGCCGTTTGCCTGGACGTTCATGACGTCGCTGAAGCAGTCCAAGGATGTTGCGGCTGCTCCTCTCAAGATCTTCTTCGAGCCGACGTTGGACAATTACCGGGCGGTGCTCTTCAACCAGTACAGCGCTGACTCCGCGCTGGCCCGCGTACGTGTCGATATTCCGGGCGCGTTCCTGAACTCGCTCATCATCGCGGGCGGCGCCACCATCCTGGCCCTGGTGCTTGGCAATCTTGCCGCGTTCGCCCTGGCGCGCTACAAGATGCCGGAGCGGGAGGTGTATGCCTTCTTCTTCCTGGCGTTCCGGTTCGCCCCCATCTTCGTCTTCATCATTCCGATGTTCCTCATTTATCAGAACATTGGCCTCTACAATACGCATCTGGGCATGATCCTGGTTTTCCAGATCATTGCGATTCCCCTCATCGTCTGGACGATGCGGTCCTTCTATGAGTCGATTCCGGCCGACCTTTTTGATTCGGCATCGCTCGATGGCGCTTCGCGCATGGAGCAGTTGCGCCAGATTGCGCTGCCGCTGGCTGCTCCCGGCATGGCGGCGACCGCAGTGCTGACCTTTATCGCCTGCTGGAACAACTTCGTCTTTCCGTTCCTGCTGGGCGCTCAGCGAACTCAGACCATTACATTGGCCACCATTACCTTCATTGGCTACGAAGAGGTTGCCTGGGGAATGATGACCGCGGCGGCGATCGTGACGATCGTCCCGGAACTCATTCTGGCGATGCTTGTGCAACGGCACATCGTGCGCGGTTTGACCTACGGCGCGGTCAAGGAATAGCGCGGTAGGCAACGTTCGGCGCGTGGCCAACGGGCGCCACGGCCAAGGGAGGATACGGTCTTGAAGGCTGCGCTTCTGTACGGGATTGGCGACCTGCGTCTGGTCGACATTCCCAAGCCAGAGTATGGCCCCGATGAAGTGCTGACGAAGGTGACGGTCTGTGCCGTGTGCCCGACCGATATCCGCAAGTACCGCGTCGGCAACGGCGGCGTGCTGCAGTTCCCTTTCAACATGGGGCACGAGTGGGTTGGCGAAGTCGTCGAGGTTGGCAAGGACGTCGATGACGTCAAGGTCGGTGACCGCATCCTGGGAGGTGGCTACGCCGGGTATGCCGAGTACGCACCGCTGGGCGGCCACGCGCTGCGCCCCGTCAAGGGCGCCAAGCTGGTCATCCCGGAGGGCGTTTCGGACGAAGAGGCGACCTTCGTTGAGCCATTGGCGGACGCTATTCACTCCATCACTGATCAGGCCAAGGTCAAGATCGGTGACACGGTGCTCATCCTCGGCGCTGGCCAACTGGCGTTGCAGCACCTGATGGTGGCCAAGGCGGTTGGCGCCACGGTCATCGTCAGCGAGCCGATCAAGGAGCGGCGCGAACTGGCGCTGCAGTTCGGCGCGGACTACATCGTGGACGGCTCTTCCACCGAGGAAGTGGTGGAGTTTGTCAACAGCCTGACTGACGGCAAGGGCGCCGATTCCGCGATTGTCTCCATCGGCTCGCCGGAGGCTTCGATTACAGCCCTGGCGGCGGTGCGCGCTCGCGGGCGTATCGTGCTGTTCGGTGGCTACGACAGGGGCGTACACACCACGCTGGACCTGAACATCATCCACTACAAGGAAATCGAGATGACGGGGAGCTACTGGGTTGGCGTGCCGCCCTATGGCAACCCGGATCTCTACGGCGTGGCGCTGAAGCTGATCCAGAACGGCACCGTGCCGGTGGGCAAGCTGATCACGCACCGCTACGTCCTGGACGACATTCATGATGCCTTCGATACCATCCGCACCAAGACAGGAATGAAGGCCATCATCTACATTAACGAAGAGCTCAAGAACCCGAGCAAGTAACGCGCTGCTGCGTTTCTAATCACTGCGTATTTGGTGAGCAGGTAGCGCTCACAGGAGGAACGGGAGACACCATGGACGGTCTGGAACGTCGCACAGCGCGCATTTTTGGTTCTGATGGCAAGTCGGTCGTGCTTGCGTTCGATCACGGCATGGGCGGCGCGCGCCACGCCGGTATGAAGAACCCGGGGCAAACCCTGCGGGACTGCATTTCGGCTGGCTCTGATGCCGTGCTGATCACCCCGGGCCTGGCCAAGCAGTTTGGTGACGACCTCACCAGCGTGGGCGTGGTCATCAACCTCGACCTGGCCTCCGGGAATGACGCCGAGGCCGTGCGCGAGGCTATCCTGCTGGGCGTGGAGATGGGCAAGTTCATCTTCTACCCCGGTAGTGAGGACGTGCCTGACTCCCAGGAGCGCACCCGCCACATGATCGTGACGGCGCACGACGCCGGCCTGCCGATCATGGTGGAGCCAATCCCGGTTTCGTTCGCGGCCAGGGAGGCCCACACGCCAGAGAACATCGGCGCGGGCGCCAAGATCTCCTGCGAGATCGGCGCGGACGTGGTCAAGATGCAGTACTCCGGTGATCCGGATAGCTTCGCCGAGATCATGGAGGCCATGTACCGCCCGGTGGTGATCCTGGGTGGCCCGAACCGTGGCAACCTGCGTGGTGTGCTCGAGGACATCCGCAACGCCATGAATGCTGGCGCCCGGGGCACGACCATTGGCCGCAACATCTGGGAGGCTGAGGCGCCGGAGCGCGTCATTGCCGCCCTGTCCGCCATCGTGCATGAGGATGCGACGGTCGATCAGGCGGCACGCCACCTGGAATCATCGTTCGTGGTCGCCTAGCCTCGCGATTTCCGCACCTGGCCCGGCCGTGCCGCGCTGACGACGAACAGCCCATGCATTGAGCGTGGGCTGTTCGTCTGCCAGTTCCAGACGCTACCCTTGCTGTGCCCGCCGACCTCAGCGCGTTTCACGGCGTCGTGCCACGCATCAGCATCAGGGGCCGTAGCATGCGCAGTCTCCACGTGTCCGGCTTGAGCGGGGTGACCAGTGGCTGAGCCGACCCGGTCCAGACCAGCTACAGCGGCGCAGGGCCGCAGCCCGCGCCTGCCGTCTGCCACGGCGGATGATCGTCGTGACGCGCTGCTGAGCCAGGTCGCGGAGCGCTACTACCGCGATCACCAAACGCAGGAGGAGATTGCCCAGGCAATCGGCCGCTCGGTCGCGACGGTGTCCCGGCTGCTGTCCAGGGCCGAAGACGCCGGCGTGGTCGAGATGGATGTTGCCCAACCGCACGCGCTGGTGCCTGCCCTGCAAGCGGCACTTGTCAAGCGATTCGGGCTCCGTGTGGCGCGAGTGGTGCACATTTCCCGGCCTGAATCTCACGCGATTGTCCCGTGGATCGGCGATTTCGCTGCTCGCTACCTGGCCACTATCCTGTCGCAAAGCAGCACGCTCACCATTGGGTGGGGGAGGCATGTGCAGGCCGTCGCGCTGGCGCTGCCAGCCATGGCACTACGTGATGCACACGTGGTGCAGGCGCTCGGCTCCCGGGGCACGATCATGCCGCAGTTGGTCCACCCCCGGTTGGTGGAATCCGTGGCGCTCCGGCTGGAGGCAACGCCTCACTTCTTGCCAGCGCCTACGGTGGCGAGCACCGTGGCGGAACGGGATGCCATCACCCGGGATCCCTACTTCGGCAAGGTCCTTGAGCGCCTTACCCAAACCGACATTGCGCTTTTCGGGATCGGCCCGACAACCATGCAGCATTCAGGCCTCCTGCGGGCCGGTGCATTTGATGAGTGGGAACTGGAACGCGTCCGTAGTCATGGCGCGATAGGAGAGTTCCTGGCTGAGGTCTTCGACATCCAGGGCCGGATGGTGTGCACGGATATCAGCCGGCGCGTCGTAGGCATGCGTGAGGCCCACATGCGGCAGGCCGGCACGGTCCTGGCGGTTGCCGGTGGCGAGGAAAAGGCCGCTGCCATCCTCGGTGCGCTCAGAACGGGCATCGTCAATGTGTTGGTGACCGATAGCATCACGACCCGTGCGGTCCTGGCCCTTGCCGATGAGCATCCCACACCGGCATTCGCGGTGTCGCAGCCGAGCCCACGCTCTGCGCAGAGCCAAGGTGGGCCCGACGCCGATCCCGAGCGACGTTCCATCTTGCTCGCCACGTTGCGAGAGCTGGATCGCGTTGGGTATCAGAAGCTCTCTCCGAACGTTGTGGCTCATGACGCGCACGTGGCGCCCGAGCGGATCTATCGAGGTTGGGGAAGCCGGGCGCGGCTCGTGGGTGATGCCTGGCATCTGCGCCAGACGTACGCCAGTTGTTGCGGCTCCACCCTGCGTGAGGACCTGGAACGGCTGTTGTGCGGCATCCCCGAAGAGGAGGCCAAGACTGACGATCCCTACCTCGCTGCACGAACCATGGCCGCGGAGGCTCAGCTCGATCCGGAGTTTCGGCGAGTCTTTGATGACCTGCAGCGAGTGAGCGCGGGCTACGTCCAGGGGGCGTTGACGCGCGCACGCCAGCGGGGAGAGCTGGCTCCCGACGCCAATCTGGATGTCCTGGCCGACATGGTTTCGGGCGCCATCTGGTATCGGCTGCTCATTGCCAAGCGCACACTTGATGGGCAGTTCGCCCGGGACCTGACCGAAATGGTCCTCCAGATGGCCGTTCAGCGCCCCACGGACACGGCCACACCTGACAGGATGGCATAAGCGAAACTGACGCTCACAGGACAGCCTGACACATGATGCTCCGGCATGCCGGGGGAGCGTCGAACGTGCTCGCCGGCGACACCAGGGTTGTGCCCGATTGACGCGGCTCCTGCTACCCTTCACGGCGATTGGGGCGTGCGCTGGCGCTGTGGCTAGCCGTGTACGGACGGTAGTGCACCTGGCCGCGCCGTCAGGTGGGCGGGCGCGCTCATAGGGGTTGTGAGGACATCATGGCGGTCGTGCAAACGTGGAACAGCAGTGAGCTCCGGGCCCAGGATCAGGCCCACATGCTTCACCCCGTCTCGAACCTGCGCCAGTTGCGCGATAACGGTCCGCTGGTCATGGTGCGCGGCGAAGATGTGTTCCTGTGGGATGCGGACGGCAAGCAGTACATCGATGCGTTTGCCGGCCTCTGGAACGTGAACGTGGGCCACGGCCGGGCCGAGCTCGCTGATGCCGCCGCCGCCCAGATTCGCGAGGTGGAGTTCGTCCCCACCTTCTTCGGCCTGGCTTCTCCGATGCCCATCGAGTTGGCGACCCGGCTGGCCGGGCTCTTCCCCGATCCACTCAATCACTTCCAGTTCACGGCCGGCGGCTCTGAATCGAATGAGACCGCGCTCAAGATGGTCCGCTACTACTGGTGGCTCAAGGGTTCGCCGGAGAAGATCAAGATTCTTTCTCGCAAGATGGCCTACCACGGTATCGCCATGGGCGCGCTGGCCGCTACCGGAATTCCCTCCTACCACGAAGGGTTCGGCCCGCAGGTGCCCGGCTTCGTTCACTTGACGCCGCCGTATGCCTATCGCCATGCCGAGGGCATGACCGAGGACGAGTTCATCGCCGCCCTCGTGCTGGAGCTCGAAGAGACGATCGAGCGCGAAGGTGCGGACACGATCGCCGCCATGATCGGCGAGCCTGTGCAGGGCGCGGGTGGCGTGGTGGTGCCGCCGGACCGCTACTGGGCGGCCATCGCCCCGGTCCTGCAGAAGCACGATATCCTGCTCATCTTTGACGAAGTGATCACGGGATTCGGCCGTACCGGCACCATGTTTGGGATGCAGCAATACGGCGTCACCCCGGATGTCGTTTCCTTCGCCAAGGGCGTCACGTCGGGCTATATCCCCCTGGGCGGCGTCGGCGTGAGCGACGAGATCTGGGACACGCTGAGCACGCCAGACCGCATGTTCATGCATGGGTTCACGTACTCCGGGCACCCGGTAGCCTGTGCCGTGGCCCTGCCCAACATTGACATCATCGAACGGGAGCAACTGCCACAAAATGCCGCGTGGGCGGGCGGCTACCTCCTGCAGGCCATCGCGGACCGCCTGCAGGATCATGCGAACTTCGGAGAGGTGCGCGGCAAGGGCCTGATGCTCTTCCTGGAGTTGGTGGCGGACCGCGAGACCAAGGCGAAGCTGGACCCGTCGTTCAACCTCTCCGGCAAGCTGACGAAGGCCACGCGCGAGCGCGGCATCATCGTGCGCCCGGTGAATGACGGCGTTGCCATTGCCCCGCCGCTGACGATCCAGCAGCGGGAACTGGATGCGATTGCAGATGCGCTCAATGGCGCGGTGCGCGAGGTCCTGGGGTAGTCACGTAGGTCATCACGTCGCATCGCGGCCCTCACCCCAACCCCTCTCCCGCGCTCCGGGAGAGGGGCTTTTGCCTGCTGTCAGTGGAGCGCCGCGCCCTATCGTCGCGTTGTGCTCGCGAGCAGTGCACCCGCGATGCAGAGCACAATCACCAGGATCATGCCCACTCGCAGGCTGGCCGCGTTGGAGATGAAGCCAATAATTGGCGGGCCGGTCAGGAGGCCGGCGTAGCCAGCGGTTGCCACTGCCCCGATCGCCATGCCGGGCGCCATACCTGGCGTGCGCCCGGCTGCGCCCAGGGCCGTGGGGAACGTGGCGGCCAGCCCAGCGCCAACCAGCGCGAAGCCGGCGATAGTGGTGGGGACGGTGCCCCCGGCGAGCGCCACCGCCATGCCAACCGCGCCAACGAGGCACCCCACGCGCACGACCATGGGAGCCCCGAAGCGGCGGATCAGCGGATCGCCGCCAAAACGGCACGCGGCGATGGCGACCGAGAAGGCCGCGTAGCCAGAGGCCGCGACAGACGCCGTGGCGCCCAGGACATCCTCCAGATAAACCGCGCTCCAGTCCGCGATAGCGCCTTCACTCAGGAGCACGCAGAAGGCAAACAGGCCGAGGCCGAGCAGGCTGCGTGGCGGCATGACGAACACCGGCGCGGAGGTATCGCGGCCACCAGTCTCGATGAGGCCCTGTCCGATCACCAGGGCCAGCACGGCAACGATGACCGCGATCGTCATGAACTGCGGGCGCGCTTCCAGTCCCTGCGCGGCCGCCACCACCGTCACGCCTGCGCCAATGAGGCCACCGACGCTGAACAACCCGTGCATGGAGGACATCATGGGCCGGTCACGGCGCGTTTCCATGGCCACGGCGTAGGCATTTGCCGAGATGTCGA
>JALYWD010000077.1 GCA_030852885.1 Chloroflexota bacterium
TCCAGGACATCCGCCGCACTGGAGGTAGCGACCGCCTCCGGGTCCTGAACCGGGTTGAGCGCGGCGTGCAGGGCGTAGCTCTGGGCAATGTGGCGATTGCGCGCCGCTACCCCTTCGCTGTGTTCGATCCAGAGCGCCTGGGCGTAACTGGCGAACCCCTCGTTCAGCCAGATATCCTGCCAGCGCAGCACACTGACCGTATTGCCAAACCACTGGTGCGCCATCTCGTGCGCCACCAGCGAATCCTGGCTCTTGCGCTCCTCGGCAGTCAGGGCCGTGGAGCCCATGAACGGTAGCGAGCCATAGGTCGGGATGGTCTGCGTCTCCAGCGCAAAAAGGATCGGCGCGTCCACGACCGTCCCGCCAGCGGCGGCAAAGGGATACGGCCCGAAGACGGTCTCGAAGTACGTGATCATCTCCGGCAGGTGATCGAACATGGCGCGCTGCCCCGGCCCAACACCTTCGGCATAGGCCAACCGCAGCGGGATGCCATGCGGCCCCTCACGCTCGATCATGTCCAGGCGGCCCGCGTGAAAGGTCACCAGGTACGTTGCCATGGGGTCCGGTGAGTCCCAGACGGTCGTGACCTTGCCATCCTGCTGGGTCGTCTCGACGAGCAGCCCGTTGGCGACGACAGAGAACGGCTCATCCACGGTCAGGCGCAGCGTGTAGGTGGCCTTGTCGGCGGGATGGGCGTTGGCAGGGAACCACGTCTCGGAGCCGCGCGGCTCGCCGGCAATGAAAATGGCGTCCCGGCCATCCCACCAGCCGGAGCCATACTGCTCCGCCTCGGTGGGATCGGGCTTCTGGCCCACACCTGAGAGCGCGCCAAGCACCTCCAGCACCAGTGAGCCAACCGTCGGCGCGTCCATGCCCAACGGCTTCCCGGCGTAGGTGACGTCCACGGTGAAGCGCTGCCCAGGCGCCAGGGGCTGGGCCGGGGCCACGGTCAGCTCTGCGCCGCGCCGGCTGAATGTGGCGGGCGCGCCGTCCACCGTGATTGCGGCGATATCCAGCCCCCGGAAGTCGAGGTTGAAGGCGCACAACTCGATCAGGGCAAGGGCATCGATGGTGGTCGTACCGGCCCGGATACTGCCGCCGGCCACATCCAGGTCGAGATCGAGCGCATAGTGCAGGGCGTCATAGCCGCCGTTGCCCATGAGCGGGAAATAGGCATCGCCGATACTGCTGCTTCCGGCCGCGCAGCCCGCGCCGGCCACCGGGGTCGCGCTCTCGGCTACCACGCCCGGGCCAGCCAGCCCCAGCAGCAGCGCACCCGCCAACAGGCCCTGGACTGCCTTCCAGATCTCGCGCATCCGCCGTCCCTGATCGCCTCGCCATGCCACAACCTCGTGGGCCTCTCGCGCGCAAACCTATGGGCCGGGCGATCATGTGTCAAGCCGCACGCGCAAGGCCAGCACGCATCGTCAGCCGGGATTCAGGACAACCTCTAGCCAAACGACCGAATCTTCGTCATATTTGCGTCTGTCGTGTCGCCGGCAGCTTCCCGATGGAGCGGTGACACCTGTCTGCTCTTAGTCGAAAGGACTTTCAACGATGGTGACGCCTTCGCCCGCCGGTCGCATTGCCGAAAGCATCGTGCGCCGTTTCGAGGGCCTGTCCGGGACACGCGACCGCGCCCTGGGCGAGGGCCGCCAGATCACCCGCCTTGCGGCCAACAGCGTTCGTGCCACGCATCGTGGCGAGCTGGCCGAAGCCGAGCGCCTGCTGACCGAGGCGCAGAACCGCATGATCGTGCTGAAGGCCGAGCTCCGCCCCTACCCAAGCGTCTACTGGGCAGGCTACGTCCAGGATGCGATGAAGGAAGCGGCGGAGGCGGCCATTGCGCTGGCCATCGTGGCAAACCGCCCGCTGCCGGAACCGGCGGACCTGGGTGTGGAAGATGCCGCCTACCTCAACGCGATGGCCGAGGCCGCCTCGGAACTGCGGCGGCAGGTGCTGGACCGTCTGCGCGAGAATGACCTGGCCCGCGCCGAGTTCCTGCTGGGCGTGATGGACGACATCTACAGTGCCCTCGTCACCGTGGATTTCCCGGACGCCATCACGGGCGGCCTCCGCCGCACCACCGATGCCCTGCGTGCCGTGCTGG
>JALYWD010000546.1 GCA_030852885.1 Chloroflexota bacterium
CGAGGGGATCATGACGCTGATGCCGCTCTCGGCCTTCTCCTCCGGCCAGAGCGAGACGTAGGGGATGGCGTACACAATCAGCGTGGGCTCGTTCGAGGGCACCGATGGCGTGGGGCGACGGCCTCGCGTGGCGATGGCCTGCACATAGGCCTCGCGGCACCCGGAGCGGCGGGTGGTCTCGATGATGATCTGCTCCAGCTCCGTGCCACCCACAGCCAGCGGGATCATGGCGGCGTGCGCGGAGCGTTCGAAGCGGGCGCGGTGCCGCGGCAGCTTGAAGAGGCCGCCCTGCCAGCAGGCGAGGGTATCGAAGACGGAGACCCCGCCGATGAACCCACTGTCGAAGATGGAGACGTTTGCCTCGCTCGCTGGCACGAACTCGCCGTTCAGGTAGGCCGCGCCCTGCATTGCCTGCGTCACGTTGCCGATCCTTCTGTTTGACTCAACCTGCTCAGTAGAGCGGCGACAGGGAATAGTCAGGTCATCTGCGTGGGGCGGACGACGAGATTCTTCGCCTGCGGGCTCAGAATGACACACGAGGAGTACTAGTCGCGCAGCCATTCTCGCATCTGCGCCAGCGTCAGGTTTCCCCCGCAGACGATGGTGGCGACCGTCTGGCCCTGGAGGCGCGGCGCCTCCTGCATGATCCCCGCGAGGCCGACCGCGCCCGATGGCTCCGCGACGATCCCGGCGTGCTGGTGCAGCAGCTTCATGGCGGTCAGGATGCTGCTGTCCGGGACCAGAACGTAGTCGTCCACCAGGCCCGCGAGATCTTGCAGCGCCTCCGGCACCGGCACTCGCACGCCGATGCCGTCCGCAATCGTGGCAATGCGCTCGTGCGTGACCAGCGTCCCGCTTTGCAGCGATTCCACCATCGCCGGTGCTCCGCTCGCCGCCACCGCGACCACTCGCGTCTGGGGCATGAAGGCGCGCGCCACGGTCGCGATCCCAGCCAGCATCGCGCCGTTGCCGAGCGGCACGAACAGCGCATCGAGCCGTTCCGGGAAGGTGGCCAGCTCCAGCGCCATCGTGCCCGCGCCTTCGGTTGGCTCCGGGTCGCGGCTATCCTCGATGAAGCGCACACCGCGTCGCGCTGCCTCGGCCTTGCCAATTGCCTTGGCCGCGTCGAAGTCCTCGCCAGCCAGCACGACGGTCGCGCCCAGCGCCCGCATGCGCCCGATCTTGAGCGGGTTTGCGGTTGCCGCCGCGTAGATCTTGATCGGCACGCTACGCGCCCGGCAGGCGTACGCCATCGCCTGCCCGAAGTTCCCCGCCGACGCGCACATGATCTCCGCGCCTGCCGGCAGGTTCTGCACCAGCCAGTCGGCCCCACGCCCCTTGAACGAGCGGATCGGGTTCAGCACCTCCGCTTTCAGCACCACCCGCACCCCCAGATCGTCCGACAGCGGCTCACAGACCCATTGCGGGGTGTTGAGGAAGACCGGGTCGATGGCCGCGGCGGCGGCCTCGATGCGGGGGAGGGTGATGCGGCGTTCAGCCAGCGAAGTCGTCACTCGGTGCCCTTTCATCTTGTTGACGTAGTAGGTCCTGATGCTCCCACAACCACTGCAACGCCTCGCGCGCCGTCAGCGCGTCGAGATCGAGCGCCAGGAGCGCGTCCGCCAGCACTTCCGCTGGGGTAGGTTCAGGCGGCGGCGCAGGCTGTGCCCATGGCGCGCGGTCTTCCCGGAGTGCAGAAGGTGAGGTGAGCACGGCAGCCGCTGGCGGCGGAATATGGGGTGCCTCACGCTGAGAGGCGCGGAGCAGGATGTCGGCGCGGTCGGCGACCCACGGCGGGAGACCGGCGAGGCGCGCGACCTGGACGCCGTAGGCGCGGTCGGCGGCGCCGGGTTGCACGGCGTAAAGGAAGACGACGCGGCCGTCGCGCTCCAGGGCGGCGACGTGCAGGTTCGTGATGGCGGGCAGATCCTGGCTGATGCTCGTCAGCTCCAGGTAGTGCGTGGCGAAGAGGGCGCGCGCGCCAATGCGCTGGCTGATGTCCTCCAGGGCAGCCCGCGCGATGGCCAGGCCATCAGCGGTGCTGGTGCCCCGGCCAACTTCATCCAGGATGAGCAGGGAGCGGGACGTGGCCTGGTGCAGGATGGCGGCAGTTTCCACCATCTCGGCCATGAATGTGGAGTGGCCGCGCGCCAGGTCATCCTGCGCGCCGACGCGGGTGAAGATGCGGTCCACGAGGCCCACGTGGGCGTGCGCCGCCGGAACCCAGGAGCCAATCTGCGCCAGCAGCGTGATCACCGCCACCTGCCGCAGATAGGTGGACTTGCCGCCCATGTTCGGGCCGGTCACCACGGCCTGGTGCGGGCCATCGCCGCCGAGGCAGCAGTCGTTCGGGATGAAGGGTTCACCGCCGAGATGGGCCTCCACCACCGGGTGACGCCCGCCCCGGATCTCCAGGATGTCACCGTCATCCAGGACTGGTGCGCTCCAGTCGTTGCGGGCGGCGACTTCCGCCAGCGCGAGGAGCGCGTCCAGTTCGGCCAGGGCGCGGGCGGTGGCCGAGAGGCGGCCCGCTGCCTGGGTGACCATCGCGCTCAACTTCTGGAGGGCAGCACGTTCCCGGGCGGCGATCTCTTCGTCCGCGGCCAGCACCCGCGCTTCGGCCTCCTTGAGCGGCACCGTGATGAACCGCTCGCCGTTGGCGATGGTTTGCTTGCGCGTGTAGTCGGCCGGGGTGA
>JALYWD010000576.1 GCA_030852885.1 Chloroflexota bacterium
GCGTCGTGCCGTCCTGCGCCACGAGCTGATCTCGTTTGCGTATAACACGGCCATCCTCGCCCTCGTCGTCAACATCATCGCCGGCCAGGTGTAGCTGCGCCCCGCGTTGACACGACTCTCGCTGCTCCCTAGACTCCCGCCCAGAGAGTTCGCATCGTCATGACGATCCAGACCGTTGCCGCGGCGCCGTTGCCGCGCATCCGGGAGCCTCGCGCCCTGGGAGTTTTCGTGCATGGCCCAGATCCAGTCACAGGTCCAATCGCCAACTCAGACGCAGACCGAAACGCCGGTCGCCATGTCGGTGCGGCACGTCAGTAAGCACTACAAGACCGGCACTGGCTCCGTGCACGCGCTGGAGAATCTTTCGCTGGAGATACCCAAGGGTGAGTTCCTGTGCATCCTCGGCCCTTCCGGCTGTGGCAAGAGCACGCTGCTCTGGGGGATGTCCGGCCTGCATGATCTCACCAGCGGTGAGGTGATCCTGAGCGACACGCCAGTCACCGCGCCGCGCCCGGAGATCGGCATGATCTTCCAGGATGCCAACCTGCTCCCCTGGCGCAACCTCTGGCAGAACATCGAGTTCCCCTTCGAGATCAAGAAGATCGACCCCCGCCCGTACGAGGGTCGCATCAAGGGATTGCTGGCCGAGGTCGGGTTGGCCGGCTTCGAGAAGAAAATGCCGCGCGAGCTTTCCGGCGGCATGCAGCAGCGCGCCAGTATCGTGCGCTGCCTCTCCTACGACCCCGACGTCATCCTGATGGACGAGCCCTTCGGCGCGCTGGACGCCTTCACGCGCGATGAGATGAACCTGCTCATCCAGAAGATCTGGATGGAAACGGGCAAGACCATCGTCTTCGTCACGCACAACGTCTCGGAGGCGATCTTCCTGGCGGACCGTGTGGTCGTGCTGACGCCGCGTCCCGGCCGCCTGGCGCACATCTTCCCCATCGACCTGCCGCGCCCGCGCACCATCGACATGACCTTCGAGCCGGACTTCATTCACGTCGTCAAGGAGATCAAGAACACGATCGAGACGGGCCACTACACCCCGCTCCCGCGCGCGTAAGCGGGCACACCTCGGGGCAGCTACCACGCAGCAGGGACAAGGCAACGATGGCAAGCGAACTGCGCGAAACGATCCCGACGTTCAACCAGGGGGAGGCAGAGGGCGGAGAAGAGGTCGGCCTCACCAACTGGTCGGCCCTGAGCAACCAGAGCTTCGCGAAGTCGTGGGGCGAGGCCGGGCTGATCGTCCTGGTCGCGGTGCTGCTCTTCGCGGGCCTGGAACTGGCCGTGCGCGTCTTCCACATCCAGAGCTACATCTTCCCGCCGCCCAGCGAGATCGTGGTGCAACTCGTGACCCGCTTCCCGGATCTCTTCTGGCCGCACATGCAGATCACGCTGATCGAACTGCTGAGCGGGTTCGCCATTGGCGCATCCATCGGGCTCTTCCTGGCGGCGCTCATCACGCAGATGCCGTTGGTCGAGAAGATCATCACCCCCTACATCCTGCTGCTGGTCACCACCCCCATGATCGCGCTGGTGCCGCTGCTCATCCTGATCTACGGCTTCACGCTCACGCCGCGCATCATCGCCGTGGCGCTGGCGGTCGGCCCGATGGTGATGATCAACTCCGCGACCGGCTTCCGCCGCACGGACCTCGCCAAGATCGCCCTGGCGCGCTCCTACGGGGCGTCCACCTTCCAGATCTTTGTCAAGATCCGTTTTCCGCTCGCGCTGCCCATGATCATCGTCGGGCTGATGGTCGGCGCCATCTTCGGCATGCTGACCGCCGTCGGCGCGGAGATGGTGGGCGGCAAGAACGGGCTGGGCAACCAGTTGATGTACTGGTCCGCCATGGTCAAGATGACCAACTTCTACGCCATCATCCTGCTGCTCGCCCTGATGGGCGTCAGCATTTATGTCATCTTCTACTGGGTCGGCAAAAAGTGGGCGGGCTGGCAAGCCTGATCGCAAGCCTGACGCACGCAGCCTGAAAGGAGCATCCGCGCGCACGGACCCGCGATCAATCCGGCACACAGTCGGGCGCAACGCTGCGCCAATCCCGAGGAGGATGGAACGCGATGTCTCAGTTTGATGCGTTGATCGAGCAGTTCACGTCTGGCCGCATCTCGCGGCGTGGTCTCGTCAAGGGCGCGGCTGCCCTGGGCGTAAGCGGCGTGGCGTTGCAGTCACTGGAGCGCAGCCACATCGTCTCCGCGCAACCGGCGGACAACTCCGTGCGTTGGGTCTCGCCACGCGGCGATATCAACGTCCTGGATGACTACGCCTACCACGTGGCCCTGAAGCTGGGGTACTTCGGCGACATCAAGACCACTCTGGAGCCGGGCCCCATCGAGGCGACCGCCGGCACCAAGGCGGTCGATACCGGGCAGTCGGACGTCGCCTACCCCTCGCCAGGCGTCTACTCGCTGATGATTGAACAAGGAGCGCCGCTGGTCTCCGTCTTCCAGATGGGCGCCTATGACGTGTTCGACTTCGCATTCCCGAAGGGGAAAGCCCTGGCCAGCGTCAAGGATCTTGAGGGCAAGACCGTGGCCCTCGGCTCCGCTGGCTGGCAGGGGATCTGCAATCCCGAGATCGCGCAGGCGGGCGGCGATCCGTCTCTGGTGGAATACGTCGATGCAGGCCAGACGTGGGGTCAGATTCTGGCGCAGGGCCAGGCCGACTCCGCCCTCTCCTGGGCTGGCCTGCGCGCGCAGTGGTCAGCCATCGGCCTCGACTTCGACTACATCCTGGGTAAGGACTGGTCCAGGTTCCCGGCCAACTCCTTCGTCATCCGTCGCTCCGACCTCGAAGACGAGGCCCTGGCCGATATCTACACCCGCTACTTCCGCGCCTGGGCGCAGGGCCTGGAGTTCGGCTGGCAGAATCCGGTCGCCGCCACCCAGATCACGTTCGAGGCGCTGCCGCCGTTGAGCGAGGTCTTCGAGGACAAGCAGATCGCCGTCGAGTCCATGTGGCAACTCGCCGAGGTCTTCCGTGGTGACTGGGCCACGCGCGAGGGCTGGGGCTGGCACTCCGATGCGGACTGGGATCTCTTCCTGAAGACGGCCTTCGACATCGGCCAGCTCACCAAGGACCTCAAGGCCGCCGATGTCCTCTCCAATGACTGGATCGCCGGCATCAACGACTTCGATCACGAGGCCGTCAAGCAAGCCGCCACGGACTTCGAATTGAGCGAAGACTTTGCTTCTCTCACGCAGCCGGAGGGTGCTGGGTCGTAAGAGAAACCCTCACCCCCTGCCCCACTCCCCCCACCTGCTGCGCGGGAGTGGGGAGCGGCAGGCCGCATCTGTGGCAATGACCAGCGCACCTCTCAAGGTGTCATCCTGAGCTTGTCAAAGGATCTCGGGCTGCAGACCAGCTTGTCACAATCTGCCAGCATGCTCGCCGCCGAAACCCCTCTCCCGCGCAGCAGGTGGGGGGAGAGGGGTTGGGATGAGGGTTCTTTCCGATGACCGACCAATCCCGCGGCACGCGTCGCTTCCACCATGTCGGGCTGCGCGCCATGGAGCCACAGCCCGGCGAGAACTTCGTGGCCGCCACGCGCGTCTGGGTGACCGACCCGAACGCGCACCCGCAGCGCATCGAGTATCTCCGCTACGAGCCGGACAGCTACCTCGATGACCGCTTCAAGGACACGCCTCACGTGGCCTGGGTGGTTGACGACATCGGTCCGTGGATCGCCGGCCGGGAGATCGCCATCGCGCCCTTCGAGGTCGGCGAACCCCCGTTTTCACGTGTGGCGTTTGTCTGGGAAGATGGCATGATCAGCGAGTACATGGCGTTCCTGCCGGGCGCCGTCTGGTTCGCCGACGATGACGCCGGTACACGGCGCGCTACCGGCTCCAGCAGCTAGCAGTTAAATATCAGAGAAAGGACCGACACCGAACCATGGCCGATCGCCTCGCCGCCTCGACGAACTCCTATCACACCTACACGCTGGAGGAAGCGCTGGCCGGCATTGCCGCCGCCGGCTTCACCTCCGTGGAACTGACCAGCGTGCCCGGCTGGACCGAGCACCTGCTGCGCGACTCCACCGATGAAGACCTCGCCGCAGTGCAGGCACTGCTGGACAGGTACGGCCTGTCAGTGGTCAGCATCTCCGGGCATTCCGACCTGGTCAGCGACGCGGGCGTGGCCGAGTTCCGCAAGGCGATCAACCTGGCGCGCAAGCTGGGCGTCGACAAGATCACCACCTCCACCGGCGGCCACGATGCCTCCTCCGCTGGCAGCCTGGAAGATCAGCGTGTCGCCTTCCTGGAGCGCATCGGCCCCCTGGCGGATGAAGCGGCGGAGCACGGCATCTCGCTCTGCCTGGAAACCCACGGCGGCCTGCTGGCCACCGGCGAAATCTCGAAGAAGCTGATCCAGGATATCGGCCGCGACAACATCGGCATCAACTACGATCCCGGCAACGTCATCTTCTACGGCGGCGTCCGCCCGGAAGGTGATCTCCCTGGCTCGGTCGATACCGTCACCCACATGCACGTCAAGGACTCCATCGGCGGCCCGGGCGTGTGGAACTTCCCGCAGGTCGGCACTGGCGAGGTGGACTTCCCCGCCCTCTTCGCGACGCTGAACGCGGCCGGCTTCAATGGCCCTTGCTCGGTCGAAGTGGAGTTCCAGGGCGAGCCCTGGCCCTCGCTCGACGAGGTCAACCGCGCCATCGCCGCCTCCTACGAGTACGTGCGGCCGTTCGTCCCGCAGGAGGGGTAGAACCCCGGTTGCGAACCGCCTGAAATCTGCACGCGTGAGGGCACTTTCAGGCTGTTCGAGGCTGGCAGCCACCTTCCCCGGTCACCTTGATACGGATACATTCGTGTCATCCTGAGCTTGTCGAAGGATCTCGTCGGGCGCAGAGACGCAAGAGGTCGCGCGACAAGCTCGAGACACGAAGAGAACCTGAGACATTACGGGGCGAACACGCCGCTCAGGGGCCATGCGGCAAGGCTGTTACGCACCGCGATCTGCAGCCAGCGAATCACGAGTTCTGCAAGACGCCAGACCAGACCAGGAGACAGGAGCCAACAACATGGTACGAGTCGCAGTGCTCGGCGCAGGGTTCATGGGTGGCGTACACAGCAAGGCGTACACCACCTTGCCAGACGCCGAGATTGCGGTGATCTACTCACCTTCGCCAGATCGCGGACAACCCCTGGCCGAGGAACTCGGCGTCCGTTGGAGTGACGACCTGGGCGCCATCCTGGCCGACGCCACCATCGCGGCCGTCGATATCTGCCTGCCCACCCCGCAGCACCGGCCTGTCACCGAAGCGGCCATTACGGCCGGCAAGCACGTCCTCCTGGAAAAACCCATCGCCATGACCCTGGAGGACGCCGCGGCGCTCGTCACCCTGGCGGACAACAGCGACCGCATCGTGATGATGGCGCACGTGCTCCGCTTCTGGCCGGAGTATGTCGAGATCGCGCGGCAGGCGCACGCTGGCGACCTTGGCCGCCTACGCTCCGGCTTCGCCTCGCGCCGCCAGCCCTTCCCGGCCTGGTCGAAGCTTTTCAGCCGTTCCGATCTCACTGGCGGCGCGGTGATCGACATGATGATCCACGACTTCGACGCCCTGAACTGGATCTTCGGCACTCCAGTCGCGGTCACGGCGCGTGGCGAGCAAAACGACCGCTCGGGCGGCGGCTTTGACCAGGTGCAGGTGCTCATCGACTATCCCAATGGCGCATCCGCCCTCGTTGACGGCGGCATGACCATGCCGGAGTCCTACCCCTTCTCCTCACGCCTCGAAGTGCTGGGCGAAGACGCTGCCGCGGAGTACACCTTCCGCGCCGGTGGCCGCAGCGTGGAGATGGGCGGCGGCGTCAATGAACTCGTCCTCTACCCGAACGCGGGCGACCCAGCCGTCCTCGAACTCACCCAGGCCGATCCCTACGCCAACGAGTGCGCCGCCTTCCTGGACGCCATCCGCACTGGCTCCAACTCCGACCGCGCCACCCCTCACGACGGCCTCATCGCGCTGGCAACGGCGCTGGCCGCGCGGCAGTCACTGGAGCAAGGCGGGGAGCGGGTGGAAGTTCAGG
>JALYWD010000587.1 GCA_030852885.1 Chloroflexota bacterium
GGACCTGATCGTGCCACCCGAGGAAGCGCTACGCTACTGTGCGGCAGCAGGTTCACGGGGCACGTTGCTCTGGTATCCCGACGGTGCGCACGGTCTCTATGACGAGATGGAAGACTGGATGCCTGAAGTCGCGCAGTGGTTGATCGAGCGAGCCGGCATGGGACCTTCCTCCACCCAGGTGGACATGGAGTCACAGGCTCCGCGAGGAATGCCCATTTCTTGACGTGATCCAGCCGGCTTCCTACACTCGCCGCGCTCCGGGCGCTGCGCACTGACCGGAGACGGCCAGCTCAAACACAGATCAGCCAGCCGGGCGCCAACACGTGATCGGGGCCACCCGCTGGTCCTCAACGACACGGAGCGATGATGGCGACGGACGAGCTGCTCGAAGAGATTCGCGACCTCATCTCCGAGCGGGAAGAACTCGGGATTCTCGGGCTGACGGACCGCCTCGGTCCCTCTGACTGGGCCGACATCCTGGTGCGCCTGGATGACGATGAAGTCGCCATCCTGATCGAAACCCTCCCTCTGGACGAACTGCCCGAAGTCCTGGAGGAGCTCGATCCGGCCAACGCGGCCGCGATCCTGCGCCTGCAGCCACGCGAAGACGCCGCCGATCTCCTTGAGGCGATCGACCCCGACGACGCCACGGACATCCTGGCAGAGATCCCGACCGAAGACCGTGAGCAGATCCTGCGGGCCATGGAGCCAGGGGAAGCCGCAGAGATCCGCGAGCTCTCGGCCTATCCGCCAGACACCGCCGGCGGGCGCATGACGCCCGCGTTCGTGGCCATCGCGCCCGATGTCCGCGCGGACGATGCCATCGTGCTCCTGCGGCGCGTCGCGGAAGAAGCCGAGACGATCTATTATGTCTATGTTCTGGATGAAGCCGAGCACCTGCTCGGCGTGCTCTCGCTGCACAACCTGGTCCTGACGCGGCCCAACACCCCCGTGCGCGACGTGATGGTGGCAGACCCGATCCGTGTCCGCGCCGATGCCGACCAGGAGACCGCCGCCAACCTGCTCGTGGACAAGAACCTGCTGGCCCTACCGGTGGTGGACGCCGAGGACCGGCTGCTGGGGATCATCACCCAGGACGACGTGGCGGACGTCATCGAGGAAGAGACGACCGAGGACTTCGAGCGCATTGGTGGTTCGCAGCCGTTGGACATGCCGTACCGCTTTGCCGGTCCGCGCCTGCTGGTGCAGCGGCGCATTGGCTGGCTGCTCTTCCTCTTCCTGGCCGGGTT
Source organism: Chloroflexota bacterium (assembly GCA_030852885.1). Taxonomy (GTDB): domain Bacteria; phylum Chloroflexota; class Chloroflexia; order Thermomicrobiales; family UBA6265; genus JACCXM01. The sequence continues at coordinate 1,251 of JALYWD010000587.1, forward strand.
GTTGACCAGCCAGGTGCTCCAGCACTTCTCCGAGCGCCTGGAGGGCGTCCCGATCCTGGTCGCCTACATCCCCCTCATCATCGGTATCGGCGGCAACGTCGGCAGCCAGACCGTGACCACGCTGGTGCGCGCTATCGGGGTAGGGGAGGTCCGCCTGAGCGATGTTGGCTGGGTGCTGGCCAAGGAGATGGTGGTCGGGCTCACCGTTGGCCTCATCATGGGCATCGTCGGCTACATCCGGGTGGGTTTCTCCGAGGGGCTCCAGATCGGCCTCGTGGTCGGCGCCACCATTGCCTGCGTCTCCCTCTGGTCCGCGACCGTCGCCGCCATGCTGCCGCTCATCCTGGACAAGCTCGGCGTCGATCCGGCCGTCGTCTCCGCGCCGCTCATCTCGACCTTTGTCGATGCCACCGGACTGCTCATCTACATGACCATCGCGGGGTTGCTGCTGTCGCAGATTTGAGGGTCGGTGGGCGACGTTGTGACATAACCTTAGTCGGCAACATTGTCTGGCCGAGTGTTAGAGCCCGCACTCTACATCTGTCATTCTGAGCCCGCAGGCGAAGAATCTCGTTCAATGGAAGTCGCCAGACAACTACCAGTTGAAAGCTACCGCCATGAATGATCAGCAGCGGGCCTACTACGTCTACATCATGAGCAATCGGTCACAAACACTCTATGTGAGCGTGACAAACGACCTTGTGCGCCGAGTGTTCGAACACAGAAATCCGACGCAACCAAGCTTTACCTCTCGTTACCACGTAACTCGTCTCGTCCATTTCGAGCCATTCAGTGACGTTCGGCTTGCGATTGAGCGTGAGAAACGCATCAAGGGATGGACACGGGCAAAGAAACTGGCTCTGGTTGCAGCGAGCAATCCAGCGTGGGCGGACCTCGCCGAGGAGTGGCTTGGTCCAACGCTATGAATTGATCGTTGGAAAAGCATGTGGACGAGATTCTTCGCCTGCGGGCTCAGAATGACAGGCTAGTAGGGCGTGCTCAGCAACCGCCTTGTCCCTCACTTACCTGATCTTCGTAACTCCCCGAATTCCCTCTACAACCAGTCGATCTGCTTGAAGACCAGGAATTCCGTCACTCCGATCACCGCCATCAGGCCAATGGCGAAGAGGTAGCCGAACTGCCAGTCCAGCTCCGGCATGTTCGCGAAGTTCATGCCGTAGATGCCCGCCACGAGCGTGATCGACATCAGGATGATGGAGGAGGAGGTCAGGCGCTTCACGACGACGTTCAGGTTGTAGGAGACCATCGACAGGTTGGCGTCCAGCACGCCGGCCAGCATGTCGCGCGTCAGGTCCACCGAGTCGATGACGCGCAGCAGGTGATCGTAGACATCCTGGAAGTAGGCGACCTCCTTCTTGCCGAAGTAGGGCGGGTCACGCCGCACCAGGACGTTCATCACGTCGCGCTCGGGACCAGACACGCGGCGGATCATCAGCAATTCGCGCCGAAGCTGCATGATGTTCACCTGCAGGAGCGGCGCACCGCCATTCAGGACCGATTCTTCCAGCTCCTCCGCCCGCTCCGTGATCGCATCGACCACCGGGAAATAGCCATCCACCAGAGCATCGAGCAGGGAGTAGAGGAGGAAGCCGGGACCCCGGTTGCCGAGCGACGCCACATTCTGCTTCCAGCGTGCCGCCGTCTCATCGATGACGGGCAGGGCGCTGTCGTGAAAAGTCACCATGTAGTTCGTACCGATGAAGATATCAACGCTGTGGGCGCGGCACCCTTCCGGGGAATGTGTCATCCCGTAGAAAGCGATGAACGCATAACCGTCGTACTGGTCGATCTTGGGCCGGATGTCATCGGCCAACGTGTCTTCCAGGGCGAGCGGGTGGAACGCGAAGACCTTGCCAATGGCGGCGACTTCTTCCAGCGTCGGGTCAGTGAGATCCACCCAGAGCATGGTGTGCTCCCGGGCCACGATCTCGGGGAGCTCCTCTACCGGCGCATCGATGATGGCCTTCTGGTCGTTGTTGTGGAGGATGACCTTGATCACGCCGCGCTCCCGGGCTCCGTCACGCTAGGTGCGGGCGGTAAGGTAGCAGCCTGCGGGAACAGGTTCAGGCCCGGCGCAGCGGCGACACAAGGCTGCGGACCACGTGCCAGATCCCCATGCGCGTCGCGATCTCCAGGATGAACAGGAGCAGGGCCAGGCCCACGGGCACGTACCAGACCGCACGGTGCTCGCGCAGCTCGCTCCCCGCGGGGGGAGTGGCGCTCCAGACCGCGCCGGGATCATCCAGCGAGAGCACCCTGCCACCGCTGCGCTGCGCAATCGACTGCAGCCGTGCCTCGGCCTCGGGGTCTGGCAGGCGCTCCGGGGAGGGTGGCACGGTCACGCTGGCCAATTCGGATATGACGCCGTCCGGCCGCTCCTGGCGCACCTCCAGCGCGTAGGCGCCCGCCTCGGGAGCCGGCAGGCGCAGGGTGTATTCGCCCGGGCCGGAGGGCGCGAGCGCCTGCGAGGCGACGGTCTCTCCCGTTGCCGTGCGCACCGTCGCGAACGTGGGCAGGTTCTCGGGCAGGTCCTGCGTGGCGCCAGTGGCGCGGACGGTCAGCACCACGTCTTCACCGGAGCGGGTCGAGGAGACAGTCAGCGGGCGGCGCTCCGGATCTGGCAGGGCCCAGCGCACCATGGCGGCCCAGAACGCATCGTTGCCTGCCCAGGTGGCCCACGGTGCGGCGAGATCGCTGCCGTCGTCCGCCGTCCAGGCGATGACCCGGCCCAGGCCGTACTGCCACTTGGCCAGCACCGGGTCTTCTCGGTCCGACGTCAGGATCACCTGGGCGTCCGGCTTGGCCTCGGCGAAGTCGTAGCCAGCCAGTTCCGGCAGCGTCGTGGGGTCGATGCCGGCCAGGATCGGGCTCGGCGCGGTCTGGATGGGGCGAAAGTTCCCACGGATCACCGACTGGCTGCCCGCGCTGCGCGCTTCCTGCAGCGTGAGCACGGGGATATCCTCGTCCCGCGCGGCAAAGTGGTAGCGGCCACCTGCCTCATCAGCCAGGAAGTTCAGCAGGTCCGTATCCGCATCCTCACCGAGCGCGATGGTCGAGAGGGTGGTGCGGTCCGCGAGCACGTCATCCAGCAGGCGCTGGTAGCTCTCGCGCGTCCCCGTGCGGGCCTTGCCGTCGGAGAGCAGCACGATGTGACGCGCATCGGCCTCGGCGTTGCGGATGGCATCCAGGCCGACCGAGAGCGCCGGCAGGATCTCGGTGCCGCCGTCTGGCTCCAGCGTGTCGATGCGGCGGTTGATCTCATCCAGACTTCCGTTGCCCTCGATAGTGGCGAAGGGCACCAGCCATTCCTGGCGGTCGTTGAAGGCAATCACCCCGATCTGGTCACCGGGCGCGAGCGCGCCTGCCGCCAGCCGCGCCGCCTCCTTCGCCATCTCGATCTTGCCCCGGCCATTCGAGGGGTCGTACCCCATGGAGCCGGACTTGTCGATGATCAGCAGCAGGGCCACGCGCTGCCGCTCCCGGCCATCGGTGACCTTCACCGTGACCGGCAGGGCGTCCTCCAGGGGCGTCCCCGCGTAACCGCCCGGTCCATACGAAGCGGTGCCGCCGATGACAATCATGCCCCGGCCCAGGGTGCGCGTCGCTTCACGCAGGCCCGTGATCTGATCGTAGGTGAAGGCGGGAGCGGGGACGTTGTCCAGCACGAAGCCGTCCCATGCGCCCAGCTCGGAGATGCGCACTGGCACATCTTCCGGCATGGCGACCGTTACCTCAGTGCCGCCGCGCACCAGGATGTCTCGCATGATCCCGGCGTCATTCCCCTCAGGCGAGATCAGCAAGAGATGCGGGCGATCCCGCACCACCACGCCGAGCGGCATGGCGTCAGCCTGGCCGCGGTTGGCGGCAGCATCTCCCTGCACGCGCACCGATATGGCGTGGAAGCCAGGGGCCAGGTCGTCCAGCGTGAACTCCCGTGAGTTGAGCCCCTCGCGCAGGGTGACCGCCTCAGTGGACTTCACCTCGCCGTCGACCACGATCTCGACCGTCGCGGGCCCACCCCGGCCCGTTTCGATGCCGGCCAGCATCGAGATCGGCTCGCCCTCCCAGGCAGAGGCCGGGCCGGAAAGCCCTTCCACCCGCAGGTCGGATTCGCGCACGCCGGGGATGGGGACCACGTCAATTGGGGTCCCATCGGTGGCAGCCTGCGCCGCCTCGGTGATGGCCGAGCCCAGGTTCTCCGCACCGTCCGAGATGAGCACCACGCGCTGCCCGCCGCCAAGTGGCAGCGCACGCGCCAGGGCCAGGCCGGCGCTGATGTCGGTGAAGGCCGGGTCGACGTTGGCGTCGCCGATGTCCGTCTCCGCCATGCCGCGGGCGGCTCCGGGCGGCGTGGTCAGCAGGGGTTGCGCGCCAAAGCTGACGATGGCCGCGCGGCGATCTCCCGGCGCAGCCGCCAGGGCGTCGTTCAGCCAGCGTTCCGCCGCAGCCTGGGCATCGACATCGAGGCTGGAGGAGCGGTCGATGGCAAAGACGACACCGCCCGCGCCCGTACTGGAGGCGAGCATCGGCTCGGCCAGGCCCACAATCAGCAGCGCGGCGACCACCAGCCGCCAGGCGATGGCATGCCGCTGAAAGCCGCGCTTCCCCGCGCCAAAGATGAGCGCGCTGAGCAGGATCACCGGCAGCAGGAGCAGCAGCGCCAACGCCTCCGGGCGCGCCCAGACCAGGCCGTTCATGTTGTTGCCGCCGTTGCGCGGCGGACGCGGGTGCGTGCCGCCCAGAGCGCCCAGAGCCACTCCA
>JALYWD010000104.1 GCA_030852885.1 Chloroflexota bacterium
ACGGCGCGAACTCCCTGGATTGTGAATCTACTGGCCAATGCCCTTGGCGTAGTAGTCCATCCACTCGCCGACATGCTCGGCGTAGTATGGCCAATCGACCGTGCGGTAGTTCTCGGTCAGTTGGGCAATCGTCGGGTAGTAGTTGAAGTAGTCGGCGGCGAACCACTCAGGGATAAGTCCCTCGTAGGACTCGCCCAGGATGCCCTCGTTGAGTTCCGCCCACGGGCCGTGCTCCAGCCCCCAGCTATCCGGCGGGAACTGCACTTCGTCGCTCAGGCGCCAGTCCACGAAGACCTGCGCCAGGATCGGGTGCGGCGTGCCCTTCGGAATCCACATGTAGCCGTTCACGAGGTACTGCCCGGACGTCGCCAGCATGAACGCCGTGTTCGCCTGGCCGTTCAGGAACTCCATGCGGGCCAGCGAGTTCCAGAATCCCACCGCATCGACCACACCCGCGCGCAGGAGTTGCTGCATGGTGGAGCTGTCGGTCGTGTACTGCAGGACGTTGGGATGCACCTTCTGGATCAGGAAGTCGATCGCCTGGGTCATCTGCTCAGGGACCTTGTAATCCAGGCCGAGCGCGGCCGCAACGCCAAGCATCATGCCGCCGCAGGTGATGTCACCCGGCAACGGCATGGTGAGTTTGCCCTTGAGCCGCTCATCACCCAGGTCGGTCCAGTCCGCCAGCCAGGGCGCACGCTCCTTGTCGAAGACAATCCCGGGCGTGGCCGAGGCCTGGAAGCCAACCGCCGTCGGGGCGTAGTTGAACATGTCCAGTACGCGGTCGGCGTTCGGTACCAGGGCCGAAGGCAGGAAATCCTCCGCCACAGGCTCTGGCTGGGACATCGCCTCCGCCCAGAAGTTTTCCTCGATCGCCATGACGTCGTAGGAAGGCGGGTTGCCACTCTGCAACGCCGTGTACAGGTTCGTGATGTACGTGCTGGGCGCCTGGCTCGCCTCGTAGTTCAACTTGATGTCCACGCCGTACGTGGTCTTCACATGCTCGGTGAACTTGGCGATGACCGTGTCGTTGGCGGTGTAGGTCCAGTTGCCGACATTGACCTGGCCCTCGGCCTGGATGGCCGCCACGATCTCGTCGTGGGTCATCTCCTTGTTGACGATGCCGACGACGTTCGTGCCGCCAGCCATCGGCGTTGCGCCTTCAGGTGTGGCGTCCTGCGCGGCAACGTGCGGCGCCATGCTGCCCAGCGCGGCGCCGATGGCGCCCACACTCAGGCCAAACGCGATACCGCGCTGCACGACTTGCCTCCGGGTAAGCGAGCCGGAGCGGGCTTCCTGGATCAGCGCGGACAGACGAGTGTTTTCCCCGTTCAACGCTCAACTCCTCTCCGCGCGATGCGCGGAATGCGTCCGAGACGGCTCACTGCCATCAGCCATGCCGGGAAAATTGTGGACCGTGATTCTACGGTAGTTACGGCGGGAACGCGTGTCAACCATGCCCGGGAATCTCTTCGTTGCTCCCCGCGCTCATCACTCCAGGCGCGCCATCATGCATTATCGACCTTGTGCGGCAACTACGGCGTTGCTCAGCCGGGCCCACCGGGCAAGGATAAATGACCACATGTTGGTGACGGCCCGGTTGGCAAAGACGGCCAGCGCCAGGTTCAGTTCCGGGTCGGCCCAGACCAATGTGCCCGCGTGCCCGAAGTGACAAAACGTGCGCGGCGAGGTCAGTTCTCCGGTCCAGTGATTGCGCTTGGGCCCCTTTACCTCCCAACCCAGGCCCCACGCGCCGGGATCCCACCAGACGCGGGCGCTTTCCACACCGCCGGCCACGCCCTGCGTTTGATCGTGCGTGGCCAGGTTCACGATGGCCGGCGAAAACACGCCAGCCCCGGCTTGCAGGAATGCTCCGGCAAACTGCGCGGCGTCCCGCGCCGTCCCGAACAGGCCTCCCCAGGGGAGGGCCAGGCTCCGCCAATAGGCGCTGTTGTACGTCTCGATCTCCGTGCCCGCGTGCAGCGAATCCGCCAGGTGGGCCGTCCGGGCCAGATCGGCGCGCTGTGGGTCTGGCACGATGCCGGTGAGGTCGAGCGGATCGAGCACCCGTTCCTGGGCCACCTCCCAGAATGGCCTCCCCAGCAGACGCTCCACCGCCCGCGTCAGCACGCCGAACCCGGCGTTGGAATAGCGCAGTTCTGCGCCGGGCATCGATTGCAGCGGAAGCCGAACCATCTGGTCGATCACGTCATCGATGCCCACCTGCTCGGTGTAGCGTGATTCGCGTCCGCCCAGGTCTTCTGGCAAGCCGGAGACGTGGCTAAGCAGTTGCCGCGCGGAAATGCGAGGCCGCAGCCGCTCCCACTCTGGATTCGTCTCACCGCTGGCCCGGAACTCAGGCACGATCCGGCCTATCGGCTCGTCCAGGGACAGCACTCCGTCATCAACCAGTGTCAGCACGGTCGCGCCAGTAATCGGCTTGGTGACTGAGGCCATGGCGAACAGCGTCTCTGGCCCGACCGGTTCCCCAGGGGCAGCTTCCCCGGCGTACCGCTCAGCGACGACCTGGCCGTCGCGCCAGACCACAGCACCGACTCCCGGTACGCCGCGATCCCCGATCCATTCATCGATGAGCTGCAGTGCCACCTCTGTGCGCTGCGCCATGCTGTCCTCCGCTATCGCGATGCCCCGCCCGATCTCATCCGCGCTGCACAGCATCGCACGACGACGCCCGGCAGAGGAGGCCACACGTGCCTCACGCTTCGCACAGCCGGTTGGGGCAAAGGAATGGCCCCGTCAGCGAGACGGGGCCGTTGGCTTGCTCTAGCGGCGATTTCGTCGCCGCTGTGGCTGCGGTGGTGGAACCGGCTGAGGCTGCGGTGGTGCGCTGGCCGCTGGCCGGCTTGAGGGCGCAGCCGGGGCCGCTGGCTGGAGGAAGAGGTAGGTGTACAGGAATGCCGCGACCAGGCCGCCGATGATGGGACCGACCCAGTAGATCCAGAAGCCGGTGAAGTCCTGCTGCACCACCTCCGGGCCAAATGCGCGGGCCGGGTTCATGGCCGCGCCGGTGATGCGCCCACCGAAGACGATGTCCATCGTAATGGCGAGGCCAATCAGCAGCGGCGCAAGCGCTTTGGGACCCCGTGGATCAACTGCCGTGCCGAAGATCACCAGCACCAGGAAGAAGGTCATGACGGCTTCGATCAGGACGCCGCCAAATGGCGTCACACCGGGGCCGAGGCCCAGAACGCCCAGGTTCACGCCGATGTTGTTGCGGCCCAGTTCGCCGAGAGCGGGAAAGATCAACGTCAGGATGCCAGCTCCCGCGATACCGCCCAGCAACTGCGCCACGACGTAGACGCCAGCCCGCATCAGCTTGACATTGCCGGTCGCGAGCATCGCGACCGTCACCGCCGGGTTGAAGTGCCCGCCGGAAATGGCGCCTAGCGCGCCAGCCATGAGCGCGATGGCGAGACCATGGGCCAGGGCGACGGCAACGAGGTTACCGCCGTCTCCAAGATTCTGCGTGGAGATGATGGCGCCAACACCTGCCATCACCAGCGTAAATGCGCCAAGGAACTCGGCGACCGCCGCCTTGGTCAGATCGCGATTATCCATCCCGTGTCCCCCACACCCTGGACAACGTCAACAGGACGCTCCCCACAGCGTCAGGACGCGATTGTATCAAAGCGCCACCGCGCCGTACGGACACGTTTTCAACCGCCGGCTAGCCCTGTGGATTCGGCCATGGTGGCTGAGGCTGACCGTCCTGACCCGGCTGCCAGGGCGGATCGGTCTGGCCGGGCTGCCATTGCGGTTCGGTTTGCCCCTGCTGGTCCTGCTGATCTTGCCATTGCGGTTCAGCCTGACCTTGCTGCTCCTGCCACTGCTGATCAGTCTGCCCCTGCTGTTCCTGCGACTGCTGGTCGGTTTGGCCCTGCTGGCCCTCCTGGTTTGGGCCCACGGTGCCGGTTGCTGCCGCGGGCGCGGCACCCGGCGGAGGCAGGGTTGCGCGAACCTGCGGATTCGTTGGCGCCTCCGGCAGCAACTGCGCCGAGCTTCCCGCCCCCGTGATGCCAAACGCCAGCGAGCCTACGACCTGGTCATCGATCTCCACGTAGACGCCGTACTCGCCGGGCGCCACATTGCCGTCGATACCTATGGGCAGCGCCAACCAACGGTCGGCTGCGCCAGGATCGATCGTGACGCTGGGCCGGGCCAGGTCATTGCCCCAGGCGTCCGTCACGACCGCGTCCACGGTCTGGCCCACGCTCACGCCGGAGACGCGCGCGGCGGCGTACACCGTGCCTACGCCCGCTGGCACGCTCTCGTAGCTGCCATCCGGCGTGCCGTCCGCACGGAAGCCGAAGGTAATCACCAACTCCTCCAGGCCCGCCGGGTCCGGGATGGGTGTGCCAGGCGTCGATGTTGGCGGGAAATAGCGCTGGGCCGTGCGCGTTGCCTGATCAGATTCGAGCTTGTCCTGCAGGCTCGCGTCACGCGCCTCATCGCGACGCGCATCCGTCGCCATGCCGGACGAGCAGCCGCTGAGGACCAACAGCGCCAACAGCGCCATGCCTGCGAGCGCTCGCAGGCGGTCAGTCCGCGCCGGGGCTGCCGGGAGGACGATATGCGCCGAATGCGTCCTGGTACTCGTCAGCCACTTCCACGGCGGATTTGTGGACGTAGATGCGTGTTGTGGCGGGGGAAGCATGTCCAAGGATTGTTTGCACCGTTGATTCACGCACGCGGCGTCGCACCAGTTCGGTCGCCAGCCCGTGGCGAAAGGAATGCGGGGTAACATCACTCTCCGCACCCGCCGCCACCGCCAGCCCAGCCACGATGTGTTCCACCGTGCGTGGGCTGATAGCATTGCCCGGGTTGCCAATTCTATCCCGCCCGCTGAATGCCGGGAGCGCGCCAGCCCCCCGGACCGGGTCACCACGCAGCGACCAGTAGGCCGTCAGGGCGTCGGCGGTGTCATGATCGAAGTGCACCGTCCGGCTCTTGCCCCCCTTGGCGCGGTAAATACTGGCCGAGCCCTCAGCCAGGTCGATATCACGCCGCCGTAACGCGCACAGTTCGGACACGCGCACGCCGGAGCGGAACATGAAGCGGATCATCGCCCGCACTTTCAGACGCCGGAGTTCCGCTGGTGGTTTCTTTTCGCGCGGCAAGCTGTCGACATGGGCCACGATGCAGTCAAGGTCACCGAGCTTCACATCCGGTGGTGGTGGGGTAAAGCGCGGCATCATCGCCGCAATCCGCGTTTTCAGGCGGTCACCGGCCAGTTCGGTGTTCAGGTCGTAACTGGACAGGTAAGAGCAGAACTTGCGCACCGCGGACAGGTTGTTCTGGGCCGTGCGCATCCGGGAGACCTCTTCCGGCGTGCGGATATCCGGCGGAACCAGGATGGCCGCGAACGACGTGACATGCTCCGGACGCAGGGCCGTGACCGGCGCGACGTTCGGATCGATCCCCTCATGCTGCGCTACGTGCTTCAGGAACTTGTCGATGCCGTGGAAGTAGGTCTTCTTCGTGCGCGGGGAAAGCCGCAGGTCCCCGAAAAAGAGATCGACTGCCGCCGCGATCGTCAACGGCTCGTCACCGGAGATATCGTCCGGCACCGCCAATTCGCTCTGGGTCGTGGCCATAGTCCGCCCTCGCCGATGGTTAGGCTGGCACGGGGCAAATTGTAGTGGGGCAGCCACACCGTACCACGGACCGCCGGCTAGCTGCGGCGATATTTCTGGACATAGCCCGCCATGTCCGCGTTGAACTGGCCGTTCGAGACGATGCGATTGATCCCGGCGGCCTTGGCGGCACGGCGCGTCTCGACATCGGTGTGCGAGCCAAAGCCAAGCACGGGAGGCAGCTTGCTCTCCTCCGCCAGTGCGGCGGCAACGGCATCCCAATCAACCGTCCCGTTCATATCGATGATGGCAATCACGGCACGGTCCCCGAGAGACCTGGCCGTCTCCAGGAATGCGGCGGTGTCTCCCTTGACCACGGCCTGCAACCCGAGCGTCGCCATGGCACTCCGAATGCGCGAGCCAAACATCAGGTCCCGGTTGAGCACAACCACCACGGGCGTTTCACTGCCGCCCGGAATTACGTCAGTCACTGCAACATCCTCTGTTCCCTGCGCGTCCGGCGTGCGATAAGGTATCGCGGATAATCTGTCTGCCGTGCATCAAGGAGGTTCGCACTCATGGCCATTCGACGCCGCCTCGCCCAAACGGGCCGCAGCCTCCCCGTGGACTACATGACCCGCACCGAACGTGTGGCCGCCGCCGTCAACGGGGACGAGGTAGACCGCGTCCCGGTCTGCTTCTGGCACCACTTTAGCCCGGAGGGCTCCGGCCGCGCGATGGCCGACGCCACCCTGCGCTTCTTCGACCAGGAGTTCGATCTCGACATCGCCAAGGTGATGCCAGATATTCCCTACCCCTTTCCGCAGCGCTCTATCCAGCAACCGAATGACTGGCGCCTGATCGAGCCCATCGACCCGGGACAATCTCGCTTCTTCCGCGAGCGAGCTGAATCGGTGGCGTCCATCCGGGATGTGCTCGGCCTGGAGACTCCGGTCGTCATGACCGTTTTCAGCCCGCTGGCGGAGGCCATGTACGCGGCACGCGACCGCAGCCTCTTCCTGGCCCACCTGGAGGAACAGCCCGCCCTCATCCACGAGGTGCTGGCGATCATCGCCATGAATCTCCACAATCACATCCGGGACATCATTGCGGCGGGCGCGGACGGCGTCTTCTTCTCCGTGCAGGGGATCACCAGCGATGTCCTGACCGAGGCGCAGTACCGCGAATTCGGCCGCCCCTACGACTTGATGGCCCTGCGCGGCAGCAGCGACGGCTGGCTCAACATCCTGCACGTCCACGGCGAAAAGAACCTGATGTTCGATCTGGTCCTGGATTATCCGGTGCAAGTCCTGAACTGGTCGGATCGGCTGGCAGGTCCCAGCCTGCGTGAGGTGCGGGTCAAGACCAGCAAGGCGTTGATGGGCGGGTGGAATGAATTCGGCCCCTTGTCACAGGGGCCGCTCGAAAAGATCCAGGCAGAGGCCGAGGACGCCATCGCGCAAACGGGTGGCCGCAAGTTCATCCTGGCCAATGGCTGCTCGGTTCCGGACGACACCGACCACAGTCTCCTGGAGGCTGCCCGCGATATCGCCCAGAACCTGCGCCCACCGGCCTGAGCGATGGCGCGGCGTTACTCGGCGCTTGCCTCCGCCTTCTCGCGCTTCTCCATGATGTTCGTGGAGTGTCCCGCGTCAAGACGCGCCTTCGGATCGTAATGGGTGACGGCGTGGTTGACAGCAGTTACCGCCTCGGCCGCGCCCGTCACAATCAGCTTGAACTTCGCGGGGTAAGCTGCAACGTCACCGGCCGCGTAAACACCCGGGATGTTGGTTTCCATCGAGGTCTTGTCGACCACGATCTGGTTGCGCTGCAGTTCAAAGCCCCAGGTCTTGAGCGGGCCGAGGTCGGCCACGAACCCGATGGAAATGATCAGGTCGTCGCAGGGCACCGAGGTCTCTTCTCCGTCTGGGCCCTTGAAGGTCAATCCGGCCAGGTGCCCATCGTCGTTTGTGTGCACCGCGACCATCTCGAAGCCGGGGTAATGCACATCAACCGTGGACGCTTCCAGTTGCCGCACAGTCGCCTCGTGCGCGCGGAACTTGGAGCGGTGGATGATGGTGACATGCGCCGCCACTGGCTCCAGCGTTACCGCCCAGTCCACGGCGGAGTCACCCCCGCCTACGATGACGACATGCTTGTCCCGGAAGTCCTCAACCCGCTTGGCGAAATAGTGAACGCCCTTGCCCTCGAGATCACGCAAACCGGGGGTATCGAGCCGTTTTGGCTCGAAGGCGCCGACACCGGCGCAGACGATCACGGAGCGGCTCCAGCGGTCACCCTGTGAGGTACCCAGGCGGATCAGTCCGTCCTCGCGAGCCTCCAGCTCCAGCACCTGCTCCTTGAGCCGGATCGTCGGGTCTGCCAGGCGGGCCTGGATATCGCAGTGCGCCACGAAGTCCTTGGCCAGCACGCGCGGGAACCCGATGACGTCGTAGATGTACTTCTCCGGGTAGATGGCGGTCAGCGCGCCTCCTGGCTCCTCCAGGGCGTCAATGACCTGCGTGCGCGCCCCGCGCAGGCCAGCGTAGAACGCGGCGAATTGCCCGGTCGGTCCCGCTCCGATGATGGTGATGTCGTAGATATCGTCCCCGGGAACCGTGAGTGTGGGAGCTGCATCAGTTGGCAGCGTATCGGTCATGATGTGGAAACTCCTGGCCAGCGGCTACCACCTGGCGTACCGCTCATTGGTAGACCGATTCTATCATCGGAGCCTGTGCCAGCCGCGAGAAATCCCCTGTGCGCGCCGTCCAAACGCAGCGTCTCTGGTCAGGAGCGCACCCGGTTCCAGCCTGCCCGCTAGAATGGCGCAAACGCACCGTCGGCATGGAGTACAAGACATGGTCTCGTCCCCGGCAAAGTCGCCGAATCTTGGTCGCCTCTTTTCGCAACGCGCACTCACCGTGAATCCATCCCCGCTCCTCCAGGGCATGGATGATGTCGGCGAGAAGATCTCCTTCACGTTCGGCTTCCCCGACCCAGCTTCGCTGCCCGCCAGCGAAATTGCCGAGGTCACCACGCGGGTCTTGGCAGAGCGCGGAAGCGCGGCCCTCCAGTACGGCGACAACAACGGCTACAGCGGGCTCATTGACGCGCTGCTCGCCAAGCTCAAGCGCGACCAGGGCATTGTGGCAGGGCCGGAAAACATCCTGATTACCGCCGGTGGCTCACAGGCAATCGGCCTCCTGCTGGACGCCTTCGTCAACTGGGGCGACACGATCTGCAGCGAAATGCCGACGTGGCTAGGCGCTGTCGACGCCTTCCGCAACGTCGGGGCAAATGTCGTGCCCATCCCGGTCGATGCAGACGGCACCGACGTTAAGGTGCTGGGGCGCGAGCTGGCGCGGCTACGCGCCGAGGGCATCACGCCGAAGTTCGTGTATGTCATTTCCAATTTCCAGAATCCGACCGGCGTCACCATGACGCTGGAACGGCGCAAGGAGCTCCTGGAGCTGGTGCACGAAGCTGGCACGATGCTGATCGAGGACGATGCCTACTTCGATCTGCGCTACGGCGGCGAGAATCTGCCATCCATTTACTCACTGGACGCCACCGGGAGCGTGATCTACATGGGCACGCTCTCCAAGACCATGGGCCCCGGCATGCGCCTGGGCTGGCTCGTGGCGCCCGCCGAAGTCATCCGCCGCATCTCCGCGCTGAAGGTCGATGGTGGCACCAATGTCTTCGGCGCCCATGTGGCGGCAGACTGGCTGCCTGAAGGCCTCCTGCCCCACGTCAGCCGCCTGCGCGACGTCTACCACCGGCGGCGCGACATCATGCTCGCAGCACTGGACGAGCACATGCCTCCCGGCGTGACCTGGACCGTTCCGGACGGCGGGTTCTTCATCTGGGTCACGTTGCCGCAGGAGATCGACACCACGCGGATGCACCCGCAGGTCCGCGAGCTGGGCGTGGAGTATCTGCCCGGCGCCACCTGCTTCGCCGACGGCTCCGGCGCCAATCAACTGCGGCTCTCGTTCTCCTTTGTCGAGGACGAGCGTATCGAACAGGGAGTGCGCACCATTGCTGAGGTGATTCGCGGAGAAATGCAGGAAGCACGCGGATAACCCTCGTTTTGCAACGAATTGACGCAGTTCCCGCGCCCCGTGAGCACTCACGGGGCGTTTTCTTGTGCATTGCGGTCCTTGCGTCATGATCTTCCATCACATAGCATTCTGGCCATCTAGACAACGTTCCATGAGTTGCCTTCCCGCCTGGCGACTACCGTTTCTCTTGCCGCATCCCGGCAAGACAATCGTGGTTCTGGTTCACACGGTCGGACCGGCTACAGGAGGACCCATGAACGACACGCGTATTTCGTCGTTACTTGCGCAGGTCAACGCCGGCAAACTCTCGCGGCGCGGCGTTCTGGAAGCCGGGCTGAAGCTCGGTGTCGCGACCCCGGCCCTGTTGGCCCTGATAGACGCCGCGCCCGCCGGCGCCAACGCAGTCCCTGCCACCGGTCACCGCCTGCTCCTCGCGCAGGAAGGCTCACCAGGCACCCTGATGATCCTGATTCAGGGTGGCGACGAGGACATTGATCCTCACTACTCCTACTCCACGTTGTCCTCGGTCGTTGCGCTGGGCGTCTACGAGCCATTGATCCGGCTCAAGGGCGACACCACCGATGAGTTCGAGGGCATGATGGCCGAGTCGTGGGAGGTCAGCGAAGACCAGTCCACCTTCACCTTCACGCTTTACCCGGACATGACGTTCCATGACGGCACGCCCGCGAACGCGCAAGCGGTGAAGGATTCCTACACTCGCTGGATCGAGATGGACGGCTCGCCGGTTGGCATCATCACGCGCTTTGTGGAATCGCCCGACTTGATGGAGGTCGTGGACGACCTCACGCTGCGCTTCAACCTGGGTAGCCCCCAGCCGCTCTTCCTGGCGGCC
Organism: Chloroflexota bacterium; assembly: GCA_030852885.1. Classification (GTDB taxonomy): domain Bacteria; phylum Chloroflexota; class Chloroflexia; order Thermomicrobiales; family UBA6265; genus JACCXM01. The sequence continues at coordinate 10,512 of JALYWD010000104.1, forward strand.
ATGGCCTCCTCCTACGGCCCGATGGTGATCAGCCCCACGGCGCTGGCCGAGAACGCGACGGAAGACGATCCCTACGCCCATGAGTGGGCGAAGGAATTTGCCATCGGCTCTGGCGCGTACATCCTGGAGTCGAACAACATCAGTGAAGGCCTGGTCTTCAAGAAGTTCGATGGCTACCACCGCGGCTGGGAAGGGAACCATTTCGACGAGATCATCATGCGCGTGGTTCCGGAGGACGGCGCTCGCCGCCAGCTCCTGGAGCGGGGCGAAGCGGATGCCGCCGCCTTTAATCTGACCTACGATGCCGTCGATGCCTTGCGCAGCAATCCTGAAGTCCAGGTCGTCGAGTATCCCTCCACCGCTGTCGCCTGGACCGTGATGAATGCGCCGCGCCTGTTGACTCCGGAAGTGCGCCAGGGATTCAGCTACGCCTACCCCTACGACGACGTGGTGAACGCGGTCTTCAAGGGTCTGATGAAGCGGACTGGCCCGATCACCGACAACGTCAAGGGCTACGACCCGGATGTCTTCACCTACCCGACTGACCTGGAGAAGGCCAAGGATCTCATCATCGCCGGCGGCTTCGTCGAGGGTGACAGCTTCGAGTACATGTTCGACTCCACCCTTGCTTACGAGCAAACGATTGCCGAGCTTTTCCAGGCGAACGTCGCGCAGATGGGCTTCAACCTGGAACTGGTTGCGGTCGATATCGCCACGTTGAACTCGGTCGCCTTTGGGGATGCTCCTCCCGAGGAGCGGCCGCACTTCCTGGCAAGCTGGGGCTGGTGGCCCGACTATAACGACCCGTGGAACCAGTTGGCGCCGAACTTCCTGCAAGCGCAAATCGGCGATGGAGGGTCGAACGTCGGCGGCTATGCCAATGAGCGCTTTGAAGAGATCATGGCGGAGGCGGAGCACTTCACGTCTGAAGAGCAACTGAACGAGCTGATGAAGGAAGCCCAGAATATCCTCACTGAGCTCGATCCACCGGCGATCTACTCCGGCCAGGTCGTGCGGTACACCATTCTGGGCAAGGATATCGAGGGATTCGTCCCGAACCCGCTCTACCTTGACAGCTTCAATTTCTACGATATGTCGCGAGCGGCCTCCTAAACGCACGTACACTGTGCGAGGTTCGCTTCCGGGAGCGAACCTCGCAAGGGGTCGCATATGCTGGTTCGGCTGATCGTCCGCAGGCTGTTCTTCCTCGTTTTTGTCCTGCTCGGGCTCTCCCTGATCACGTTTGGGTTGTCGCACGTTGTGCCCGGTGATCCGGCCCGTCTCATGGCCGGGCCACGCGCCAGCAAGAGCGCGGTCGCCAAGATTCGGGAGAAGTACGGCCTGGATGATCCTGTCCCAGTCCAGTACGTGAACTATGTCAAGGGCATCTTCCGGGGAGACCTCGGCACCTCGTTCACCACGCGTCGCCCCGTCATCGACGACCTGAAGCGCTATCTCCCGGCCACGCTCGAACTGGGCCTCGTGGCCTTCATCATGTCCACGCTTATCGGCATCCCGTTAGGCGTCATCTCGTCCGTCAAACGTGACAAATTACCGGACCACGTGGCGCGCTTCATCTCCATCTCGGGCCTGGCGCTACCCGTCTTCTGGCTGGCCATCATGGCCCAGTTCATCTTCTTCGGGCGATTGGGCTGGCTGCCGGACGGTGCACGCATCCCCATCGGCACAGATCCGCCACCCAACGTGACCGGCCTGTACACGATCGATTCACTGCTGGCGGGCGACTGGGGGCTCTTCAAGCTGTCAGTGACCCACCTGATCCTGCCTGCGACGGTGCTGGCCTATGGATCGCTTGCGATTATCACCCGCATGGTGCGTGGCGGCATGCTGGAAGTCCTGAACCAGGATTACATCCGCACCGCGCGTGCCAAGGGTATGTCCCCCAATGGCGTGATCTACGGACACGCCCTGAAGAACGCAATGCTGCCGACGGTGACCTCGCTCGGGCTGCAGATTGGCCTGCTCCTCTCCGGGGCCTTCCTGGTGGAAATCGTCTTCTCCTGGCCGGGCATCGGCCGCTACGCGGTTGAAGCGATCCAGCGTCTCGACTACAACGCTACGATGGCCACAACCTTGATCATCGCGCTCATCTTCGTCCTCATGAATCTCGTGGTCGATATCCTCTACCTCTTCCTCGACCCAAGGATTTCCTACTGATGAGTGCCGAGAGCCCAGCCGCCAATGCTGTCATGGCCACATCTGGTTCAGCGCTGTCATCCGATGCCAACCTGGCCGCCACACCGCGTGGCCAGAGCCAGTTGCAGCGCAATCTGAAGCGCTTCCTGATCGGCAACCGCCTCAACTTCATTGGCCTCTGCCTGGTAGTGCTCTTCTTCTTCCTGGCCATCTTTGGCGCGGCCATCGCGCCGCACGATCCCTACGCCCAGGACATCACCGGCTCCAAGTTGCTGCCCCCGTCGCTTACCCATCCCATGGGCACCGATGAACTGGGGCGCGATCTCCTGAGCCGGGTCATGGCGGGAACCCGCATCAGCCTGCAGGTGGCTGTCGTCGTCCTCACCTTCGCGGTCACCTTCGGCACACTCGTTGGCTCAATTGCCGGATACTTCGGTGGTATCGTCGATGAACTGCTGATGCGTTTCACCGACATGTTTCTCGCCTTCCCGGCTCTCATCCTGGCGATTGCCATCGCCGCATCACTCGGGCGTGAGCTGCACTGGACCATGGTGGCGCTGGCCACCGTCTTCTGGCCGTGGTACGCCCGGCTCATTCGCGGCCAGATCCTGACCATCCGCGAGCGCGACTTTGTCACGGCGGGGGAAAGCATTGGCCTCAACGGCCGGCAGTTGCTGATTCGACACATCCTGCCAAACGCCGTCTCCGTCGTCATCATCCAGTTGACCCTGGATGTGGGGTACGCCATCCTGGCCACCAGTTCCCTCAGCTTTATCGGGCTTGGCGCGCAGCCACCCTCCCCGGAGTGGGGCACCATGATGTCTACCGCGCGCAACTACTTCCGCGAGGGTTGGTGGTACATCACCTTCCCTGGCGTAGCGCTGTCACTCACTGTGTTCGCCTTCAATATCCTGGGTGATGGGCTGCAGGATGCACTGGATCCTCGCTCCGGTCGCCGCTGATCACGTCGCGACCGCAGAGGCCAGAGCAGTTTCGGAAGCCTCGCCGCCGTGGTCAGGTGGTCCGGCCACCGGCAAGCGAAACGTGAACACCATGCCATGCGGTTGGTTGCGCTCTGCCTCGATTGAGCCGCCATGCGCCTGCACAACGTGCTTGGCTATCGCCAGGCCAAGACCGGTGCCGTGAGACCGCCGGGAGCGGTCTGCCTTGTAGAAGCGCTCGAAGAGGCGGTCGATTTCCTCGGGATCGACGCCAACGCCGGTATCCTCGACCCGGTAGACGATCCAGCTATCCTGTTCTGAAACCGAGAGATGGATGGCGCCACCGGCCGGCGTGAACTTCACGGCGTTGTGAATCAGGTTGAGCAAGACCTGCCCAATGCGCGTCCGGTCCGCGCGCAAGAGCGGCAATCCTGGCTCGGTGACGGTGGTGATGGTCAGGCCAGAGCGAGCAATCTGCGCCGCCAGTCGTGCCTCGGCTTCTCTCGCGATCTCGCCTGGGTCCAGCCAATCGAGCGCCAACCGCAGGCGGTCTGACTCCAGCCGGGCAAGGTCCAGCAGCTCATCCACCATATCGGCCAGGCGATCCACCTCAGAGATGATCCGCGTCAGGAACACACCTGACACCTCGGGATCATCGAGGGCGCCTGCCTCCAGCGTTTCGACCATCGCCCGGATCGACGTCAACGGTGTTCGCAACTCGTGCGAGACGTTCGCCACGAAGTCGCGCCGTACCCCCTCCAGCTTGCGCAACTCGGTGATATCTCGCAGCACCACGACGCCAATGCGCTCATCCGGTGCTTCCAGGCAGCGTGCCGCGATCTGCAACGTGCGTCCGCTCCGTCCGTGCTGGATCACACGCTCCATGGCGTCGCCGCACTCAACGACGGCCTGGTCCACGAGTTCGGAAAGCTCGTGGTCGCGTCCCACCCACATCAGGGATTCACCGAGGATCGCTCCCCGGACGGCGAGCATGGCCCGCGCCGCGTCGTTCATGAGCACGACATGCCCCGTCTCGTCGGTGATCACCACGCCGTCGGTGAGGTTGACCAGCGTTGCCTCCAGCCGTGACCGCACGAGTTCGAGCTCTGCAAGCGTGGCGCTGAGGGTGGCCGTCATGAAGTTGAAGGCGCGGCCCACATCGCCCAGTTCCTGGGTCGGCGCCGGAACGAGCCGCGCATCGAAATCACCAGCCGCCACCGCGGCAGCCTGATCACGCATGGCGCGTAATCCATCGCCAATCCGCCTGGCCACGTACCACCCGGCTCCCGCCATCAGCAGGCCGGCGACGAGGACCGCGCCGACAACCTGCTGCCTGACATTGGAGACCAGCGAACTCACCTCGGTCAGCGGTAAGCTCATGCGCACCACCGCCTCGCCATCCGCGATCGAGCGCGCCACGTACAGGAACGGGACGCCTAGCGTGGCGCTCGGCCGCACGGCACTCCCTGTTCCCGTGGCGAGTGCGTGAAGCACCTCCGGACGCCCAGCGTGGTTGTCCATTTGGCTGGGATCACTCTCGTTGTCGGCAAGGACCTGGCCATCGGGTGCGATGACCGTGACCCGTGCCCGCAGTTCGTCGCCGAACCGGTCGATGACCGGGTCTATCTTGCCGGTCTGCCCGCTGCGGATGTACGGCGAAACAAGGTCACCGGCAACCAGGGTCTCGTCCAGCAGATCGCGATGCAACCGGTTCACCGAGTAGGTCTCGATCGTCTGAACGAGGAGCCAGCCGAGTACCGCGATGATGAGCATGCTCAGGCCGGCATAGGTCAGTGCCAGGCGTGCCGCGAGCGTTTGCGGAGTAATCCGCTTGAGCCAGTGAGCTGGATGTCCCCACCGCCCGGAGGTAGAAGGTCGCGACGCCGCCGTACCGGAATCAGTTCTCTGGCTGGCGTCCATCGTCCGCAATCAGGCGATATCCGAACCCGCGCACCGTCTCGATGCGGGCGGGGTACTGGGGCTCCAGCTCCAGCTTCTGGCGCAACCAACGGATATGGACATCCACCGTGCGCGTGTCGATCGGGTAGTCGTACCCCCAGACGCGCTGCAGCAGGACCTTCCGTGAGTGCACGACGTTCGGATGGCTCACCAGGAAGTGGAGGAGATCGAATTCCTTTGGCCGCAGCGCAAGTTGCCGCTGCCCAAGCGTAGCCTGGCGGCGCGCGCGGTTGACCACCAGGTCTCCCAGGCGAACGATCTCCTCCGCCTGCTCGTCGAGTTGTGAGGTAACGGGAGGATGCCCTGACCGTGATTCGTCCTCACGCACCGGAAGACCCCCAGGTGGGGCGCTCATCATTTGCGCGCGGCGCAACATCGCCCGGACGCGGGCGAGCAACTCGCGCATGGCGAACGGCTTGCCGAGGTAGTCGTCCGCCCCAAGTTCCAGCCCGAGGATCCGGTCGATCTCCTCGCCCTTGGCTGACAGCAACAGGATAGGAACCGTCGATTCCGCGCGCAGCGTGCGGCAGACCTGCAGGCCATCAACACCTGGCAGCATCACATCGAGCACGATGGCGTCTGGGTGCAATTGCCGCGCCGCGGCAATTGCCTCAGTCCCGGTGGCAGCGATCTCCACGCGATACCCCTCCTTGCGAAGGGTGTAGGCGATGGCGTCGGTGATGGCGGACTCATCATCCACCACCAGGATGGTGGCAGGCTCGGGCTCCACCACGGCGCCGCGACTGCCGCTTGCTGCGGGCGAGCGAGCCGGCGAGGACGAACGGCTGGCGGCAATGCGCGAGGTGGTCGGGTCTGCCCTGTCCATGCGGTCAAGTATGCACGTCAATCCCTCAGGAAGGCGCGACGGCAGCCTGTGCGAACAGGGCCTGGATTCCCTCGGGAATGCGGCGCGGCCGCCCGTCCTCGGACATGAACACCCACTCCGTGACCGCACGCACCAGCACCGCCTGCGGCGACAGGGGCGATTCACCTCGTGGCACACGTCCGGTGAATGGCTCCCCGGCCGGGTCTTCGGCGCGGGAGATCTGGTAGCACCGGGTAACCCGTGCGCCGTGCGGCTCCAGCAGCCAGGTCTGCACCCGCACCACGTCTCCGGGGTAGGCCGCACGCAGGAACTCGATCTCGTGCCGCCGCGCCACGAACACGCCACCGAAGGCCCGTGACGCCTCGACCGTCAGACCGAGGCAGGTGGCGTGCTCAATGGCCGCCTGCTCCATGTAGTGAAGGTAGACCGCGTTGTTGACGTGGCCCAGCAGGTCGGCTTCATGGAAGCGCGCCTGCATGGCTATCTCGAACTGGGGATCCGCCGTCCAGTCCACGTCCGCGCCAAGCTGGCTCACGCGCGGGCTGGCTCCTTGACTGCAAAGCGCGTCGGCAGAATCAGGTCCGCGTGTTCGCTCTCAATCTCTCGCTCGAAGATGCGGCGCAGGATGGCGACCGTGGAGGCGTAGGTGGAATCCATGCCGTGGTAGGACATGCCGCGTGCTCCCAGTGTCTGGGCTCGCGTGTAGGGCGTATCCGACGCGTAGTGGATGATGCCCAGGTCCATTGCGTTCCCGCGGTGGGTCTGCAGGTTGATCGCTTCCTCGTCGGGGTAGCGCCGCAGGTGTATATCCTCGTAGAGCGCGTTGAGATACGGCCCTGCCTCCATCTCCACCACCGTGTAGTTCTCGCGGTAGAAGAAGTCGAGATACCCCTCGTTCTGCAGAAAGGTCCCCTTCACGGTGACGGCCTTCTGGTTGTCCAGCGCCGCTCCGTAGACCAGGTAGGGATCGAGGTCCGCGGAGCTGAAGGCGTTATCAAACCAGTAGGTGTTCCCGGAGTGCTCGTCGTAGACCACATTACAGATCATCACGTCCCCGATGCGGCCATTCAGCGTGGCGGCCTTGCCCAGGACGTAGATCCCGTGGAGTTCGTCCGTGCTCATCCCCACCTGCGAAAGGATGTTGTACGCCGAGAGTCCGAGCGGGTAATTGACGTTGACGATGATCGCGTCCGAGGCACGCGGATCCAGGCATACGCCGTGCTCGTCGCAGAGACGCGGATCGAACTGGGTCGGATCGAGTTTGGACAGTTCAATGATCTGGATGCCGATATCCACTGGCCCACGCGGATCAATATGATGGATCCCGATTTCCTGCTCTTCCCGGCTGCGGGCCTGCCGCTCCTTCTCCCGCCCTGATTTCGCAAAATAGGGCCGGGCCGCGAAGTAGAGCAGGTTCTCCCAGTTGGAGCGGCTGTTGCCTGCCTCCAGTTGGGCCAGTTCCTCCTTCAGATCTGCCGAGGTTCCCTGCCGGATGAAGTCGATCAGCTCAGCCTTGCGGCGGCGCGACGTACCGGAGAGGATATTCACGATGGAATGGGTATTGGAAGAGACGAAGTAGACCGGGCGATCAATGGCCTGCAGGTCGTGCAGCACCCGCTCGCCAGGCGCCCACCACTGGTGCGTGGCCCGGGCATTGCCCAGGTACGTGCCCCCGATCATGTGCAGCATCATGCGCTTGCGCTGGGATGCAACCAACTCCAGGTTCTTCCAGACAGCCTGACCCCAGACAGCCTGCAGGCGCTGCCAACTGGCGACGTCGAGCAAGAGGCGCCGGCCAACTTCTGCGCTCTCCTCAGCGGAAAGCGGTTCCTCGCCCGCAGCTCGCCCGATGAGATCGCGCAGCAGCGCATCATCCGCGATGATGCCGTGCATCTTGTTCCACTCGATCTGGTACGCCACGATCGAGGGCACAAGGTCATCGAGATCAGAGGCGGAGGCGATGGTGACCGCAAGCGTGTGCGCGCCATCGTAGCGCCAGCGGCGGCGACGTCCGGGAGCAGAGACGATCTGCCAGGTATCGACGTCCGGGTGACCGGCACGGCGAAACCCGCGCGCGGACTGCCCAAGCAGGATGTCTGTTACGTTGACGATGCTCTCGGGAATACGCTGCGCCGAATAGATGAAGGCATTCAGGTCAGGAGCAGCTTCTTCCGCGCC
>JALYWD010000611.1 GCA_030852885.1 Chloroflexota bacterium
GGGCGCGTGGCGCGGCGAAGAAGAAGGCGTAGGCCACCCCCAGCAGGAAGAGCAGGATCACAAACGGCATGGAGAGGATGAGAAAGCGCTTCTCCTTGCCCGTGAGGCCAGGCAAGAGGAAGCCAACAACCTGCCAAAGTAACACTGGCAGCGCGATCCCGATGGCGATGTAGAGCGCAATCTTGAAGTAGATCGTGATGGGATCGGTCGGGCTGACCACGTCGAAACCCGTTGCCGCCCCCGATTCAGCCTGCAGCCGCTTCAGCAACGGCCCGGCCAGGAACACCCCGGCGATGAACGCCACCCCAATGGCGAGGACGCTCTTGATGATGCGGTCCCGCAGCTCCTCGAGGTGCTCGATGAGCGTCATTTCCTCGAAGACATCCGGGGCTTCGGGATCGGGCAGCTTTGGCAGGTGCGGCTTCGGCACGTGCGGCGTCGGGAGCCGTTTCGGCAGCCGCGCGGGCAGGTTGCCTGGCTGCGGTTGCGGGAGTTCCGCCTTCATGATGCATGCCCTCCTGTGACCACCGCCGGCATCGGCTGCGATCATCAGGGGGCAGGGGGCTGTCCGGCGACGAAGGAGTCGGTGTCACGCGAGTCAGCACACGGTGTCTACGACAAGCGCTCGTCGTGCCGCTATGAAACGGCTGTGTGGATCGTACTACGGACGGTCACAAACGTCTGCAAAACAGAAGACAAGCTCGCCAATGCAGAGGTACTAACAGACCTTTACCCTTCGCATGGACAAGGCAATCGGCACAAGGCCTCAGAGTATGCCGGCCACGGCGCATTGACCCGCGCTGGCGCACCCACTGGCATGGCGCTGAACATACGGCGGCCAGTGTGATTGGGATGCGCACCACGAAGGGAACGCAAAAACTGCGGTGGGGCGTGAACCCCACCGCAGTCTGCTTGTCCTGATCTCTCCGGAACCGCCCTGGAGCAGCCTGGATTTACCGGGCGTAGTACGCCAGGATGAGGTCCTCGTTGATCGGCATATCCACGTCCTCGCGGCCTGGCATGCGCAGGACCTTGGCGCTGATGCCGCCACGATCCAGCCACTCCGGCACGCGGCGATTGGCCTCCATCTCCTCGATAACCACCGGGATCTGGGCGGCGGCCTCGGTCACGCTGATAACCTCGCCCGGGCGCACCTGGTAGGAGGGGATGTTGACCTTGCGGCCATTGATCTTCACGTGGCCGTGGCTCACCATCTGGCGGGCCATGGGGCGGCTACGGGCAATGCCCATGCGGTAGATGACGTTGTCCAGGCGGCGCTCCAGCAGGCGCAGCAGGTTCTCGCCGGTGTCACCCGGCTGGCGGAAGGCCTGCGCATAGTAGCGGCGGAACTGCGTCTCGGAAGTTCCGTAGATCGCCTTGGCCTTCTGCTTCTCCTTGAGCTGGATGCCGTAGTCGGTGCGGCGGGGCCGGCGCTGTGGCGCCCCACCCGGCGGAGTCTGGATGCGGCGGCGGAGGGATTCCCCACCCGTGCCGTAGATATCGATGCCAAACCGGCGGGAAACCTTATGCTTCGGCTCGTGCCTGACCATGCGTGAGCAAACCTCTCCACGTATCGTGTGAACACGCCCGCAGTGGGAACCGCTCCCGAGCAGCCGCCAGGAGGGCCGCCGATCCGCCCGGGGATCGGCCGCGTCGCTTCAAGACCGTGCCATACCGACCAGGGAATTCATGACCCTATGCGTGTGACACACCATGTGCTCCGGCCATGAGGAATGATCTCGGAGGCACAGCCGCATAGCGTAGCCGAAATGTGCGGGAATGTGCAGATGGCACTTCCCTTTCTCCAGGTTCGAGGCGTTATCTACCCCGGCGTGTCGTCCCGAGCGACGCCGCGGGACCTCGTGCCGCGCCCGCAGGGGTTTGACGTGGCGCCCACCCCGAAGTGGCATCCTGCGCCCGACACATCAGGGTGGATGACGCACCAGGGCGGATGCCACGTCAGGGCGGCATCCACATCAAACCCGGTTGGCGAGCGCGGCAGCGCCTGCTGCCGCTCAGCGCTCTCCGCCCGGATCGAGTGCGTCACGCAGGCCATCGCCGGCCAGGTTGAAGCCGAGGACGGTCAGGGAGATGGCGAGGCCGGGGAATATCCCGATGTACGGCGCGGTGGTCACGTAGCGCTGCGCATCCGCCAGCATGCGGCCCCACTCGGGCGTGGGAGGCTGCGCGCCGAGGCCGAGGAAGCCAAGGGCCGAGACCAGCAGGATGGCGTTGCCGACGCCGATCGTGGACTGCACGATCAGCGGCGTCAGCACGTTTGGCACAATATGCTTCGAGATGATGCGATAGTCGCTGGCGCCCATCGCGCGGGCCGCCGCGATCATCTCCTGCCGCTTGACCGCCAGCGTCGAAGCCCGCGTCAGCCGCGCGTAAGCCGGTAGCCCGACCAGCCCGGCCGCCAACATCGCGGCGGGCAGGCCCGCGCCAGCCCGCGCGGCCACCGTGATCGCCAGCAGAATGGCCGGCAAGGCCAGCAGCAGATCGACCAGGGCCATCAGACCCAGCCCCAGGCGGCCTTCCCGGTAGCCAGCAACGACGCCGATCACGACGCCCAGTCCCAGGCCAATGAGGACAGAAACGATGCCGGCGGCCAGGGAGATCGGTGCGCCGCGCACGACGCGGGCGAAGATATCGCGCCCCAGGTCATCCGTCCCGAACCAGTACTCTGCATTCGGTGGCGTCAGGCGCTGTGGAATGTTCTGGATGGCCGCGTCGCGCACCAGAAAGGGCCCGATGATTGCCACCAGCGCCAGCACCCCGAGCACGACGGCCCCCGCGACCGCGCCCCGGTTGCGCGCGAAGCGCCGGGCGAAGCGCCGCGCGGATGAGGTGCGCCCGGCTGCGGTGGCGTGCAGGCTGGGGCTCTCGCTGGCCGCCTGGGTGATGGCAGCGGTCACTCGTAGCGAATCCGGGGATCGAGGACGGCGTAGAGCACGTCCACCAGCAGGTTGAGCAACACAAAGATCGTCGCCAGCAGGAGCACCACGCCCTGCACCATCTGGTAGTCACGCGCGCCGATGGCGTTGACGGTCAACTGGCCCAGGCCGGGCCAGGAGAAGACCGTCTCCGTCACCACGGCACCACCCAGCAGGGAGCCCAGCTCCAGGCCAACCACCGTCAGCACCGGCAGCACCGCGTTGCGCGCGGC
>JALYWD010000617.1 GCA_030852885.1 Chloroflexota bacterium
CCATCGCGTAGCGCCAGGTCGCGCTCTTGACCGTTTCCGCCACGGCCCGGCCATCAAACCACTGCGCGGCAAACCCACGTTGGCGATTGACGAACTTGGCCACGAAGGCAATGGCCAGCAGCACCGCGGCGAGTGCCCGGCTCCAACTCTCGGACAATGGTGGCAAGACCTGCCCCCCGAGGCCAATGAGCGCGGCGACCGCGAGGAGGCCCAGATCGGCGATGACCAATCGCTGGTAGCCCTGCTGCCCTGCCAATGACGCAGCATTCGCGGCGTCGTGAAGTGCGGGCAGAGAAACACGAGCGCTGGAAATGCCTGGTGCGGGTTCGGTAGATGTCGTGTCGTGGTGAGCAATCACGATCCATCCTCACCCTGCTGTCGTACCCCCTCGCGAGCTTCAACGGGGCTGCCTGCAGGCGTCACCGGTTCGCTCGTTGACCGCGGCGAGTCCTTGCATGTCGGAGCAGGAGGCCCTGCGCTTCCAGACGAAATCCAGGACCGATTATGCATGTGGTGTTTCAGTCTGGTATTTGTAGCACATGCCTGAGCGGGGCCGAGTTGGAGCTGCAGAGAAGCCCTGGGTAATGTTGCCCAAGGCTTCGCCAGTGGTGGGGCACGCACGAGACTCGCGCCGTTCCGCATTGATGGTGAGTTACCCCACCCTTGCAATCAGCACCGGCCCCGCCGCCTTGCGCGCGACCTCTTCCGCCACGCTGCCGAGGAGGAGGCGCTCCAGGCCGCTGCGGCCGTGGGAGGCGACGACGATCAGGTCGTTGGGGGAGGAGAGCTTGAGCAGCTCGCGGGCGGCCGTACCGGAGCGCACTTCGGTGGTGACGTCCAGGCCCTCGTCACGCAGCGGCGCGGCCATCACCTCCAGGTAGGAGGCCGCGGCAGCCTGCTCGCGCTCCATCTCCTGCGAGAGCGCCGCGTAGGAATCGGACGCTTCCGTGGCGCCCCAGTGCACCGTGGCCAGGTCGGCCACCCGCACCAGGTGCAGCGGGATGTGCAACCCCTTCGCCAGCTCCGCGCCACTGCGCAAGGCGCTCTCAGACAGCTCCGAGCCGTCCAGGCCAACCACGATTCGCGTGTACATCGCCTCTGCTCCTGTGTTCCCTGCAAACCCTCATGCACGAGACCATAGCGCAGGATCGCATTCAGGGCCGGAATGCAGCCCTCCGCTATCATGGAGAGTTGTGTGCCCGGCGTCGCACGGATACCGCCGGCAGGAGTGGCAGCCAGCGCAGGAACCCTGCGCCTGAGGCAAGGGAGCGACAACATCCATGGGCGAACGGTTGACCGGCGGGCAGGCTGTCGTGCGCGCGCTGGCGGAGCACGGGGTGGATGTCGCGTTCGGCATTCCAGGGGTACACACCCTCGCGATTTACGACGCGCTGATCGATAGCCCCATCCGGCACATCATGGGCCGGCACGAGCAGGGCGTCGGCTTCATGGCCGATGGCTATGCCCGCGCCTCCGGCAAGCCGGGCGTGGCGCTGGTCATCACCGGCCCCGGCGTGACGAACGTCTCCACCGCCATCGGCGAGGCCTTCGCCGATTCCTCGCCCGTCCTCGTGGTGGCCTCCGCCGAGGAGCAGCGCTGGGGCGGCAAGATGATGGGCCACTTTCACGATATCCGTGACCAGGCGGAAGTGATGCGCCCCATCACGGCCTCGCAGGCGCAGGCCACGGCGGTCTCCGAGGTGGCCCCGGCCCTGAGCGCTGCGTTCGCGCGCATGGCCAGCGCCCGCCCGCGCCCGGCCTACGTCGAGATCCCGCGTGATGTGCTGGAAGCGGAGGCGGAGATCACCTTCCCCGCGCCCGGTCACGGTGACACCCCCGCCCCGGCCGAGGACCAGATTGCCGGGGCCGTGGCGGACCTGGACAAGGCGCGCAAGGTCGTCATCATCGCGGGTGGCGGCGCGGCCAATGCCGATGCTGGCGCGGGCATCCTGGCCATCGCCGAGCGACTCGGTGCGCCGGTGCTCACCTCGCAGACGGGCAAGGGCGTCTTTCCGGAGGATCACCCGCTCTCGCTGGGCAACCTGTGGAGCTTCGGCAACCCGGT
>JALYWD010000636.1 GCA_030852885.1 Chloroflexota bacterium
CGACAATACCGTGGACGCCCTGCATGCGCGCCTGGATGGCCAGTCGGTCGTCGGGTTCGACGTCACGGAGTTCCTGGACAACGAGGTCGTGCGACCGCCGATTACGCTGTACCTCTTCCACCGCGTGCGACAGCTCTTGGATGGCCGGCGGTTCGTGTGCTGGGGCGATGAGTTCTCGCGGCTGCTGGCGGACGCTGCGTTTGAACAGTTCGCCAAGGATGGCCTGAAGGTCTGGCGCAAGCTCAATGGCGTGTTCTGCGCGGCGACCCAGAGCCCGAGCGATGCACTGTCCAGTCCTATCAGTCGCACGATCATCGAACAGACGGCGACCAAGGTGTTCTTTCCGAACCCGGACGCCAACGTCAAGGACTACGTCGAGGGCTTCGGACTCACCGAGCGCGAGTTCAAGCTCATCAAGGAGCAACTGGAGCCCGGATCCCGGATGTTCCTCATCAAGCAGGGTCACGACCGCGTCGTGTGCGAGCTGGACCTGAAGGGCTTTGATACGGAACTGGCGGTGATCTCGGGACGCGCCAGTGCCCTCGCACGATTACACCAGCTGATCGCCGAGGTCGGTGAAGACCCGGTGCATTGGCTGCCCAGATTTCTGAAGGGCTAGGGCGATGAATTCAACCTGATTGAGGAGTGCCACATGTCACGACAGGTCAACGCATGGATTGGTGTGGTGGGGATTCTGCTGACAATGGGCGTACCGCCAGCCGCAGGGGCTATGGCCGTGGTGGATGTACGGGCCATCGCGCAGTTGAGGCAGCAGCTCTCGACCATGTCGCAGCAACTGTCGACCGCGCGCAACCAGCTCACCCAGGCGCAGCGGGCGTTTGAGGCGATGACCGGCGGCCGCGGCATGGAGCACCTGCTGTCCGGCACGGTGCGTAACTACCTCCCGCCCGATTGGACACAGCTGGACGCGGCCATCCGGCAGGGCGTGAGCTCCTATCATGCGCTGGCTGCGGACCTCCAGGCCACAATGCAGGGCAACGCCGTGCTCAGTGCCCAGCAGATTGCATTAATGTCGCCCGTGGAACGCGAGCAGGTCGAGGCAGCTCGGCGTTCGGCCGCCATGCTGCAGGTGACGGCGCGGCAGGCCCTCAGTGCCACGAGCAATCGATTTTCAGCTATTCAGCAGCTGATTGATGCGATCCCACGAGCGCAGGATCCGAAGGCAATCATGGACCTGCAGGCACGCATTGCGGCCGAGCAGGGCATGCTTGCCAATGAGCAGACGAAGCTGCAGGTGCTGTATCAGGCAGCCCAGGCAGAGGAGTGGGCACGGGTGCAACGGGCACGGGAGCAGGGCATCGCCCACATCGGATCGCTGCGCGGCCTGCCGGCGATGGGGCTCTAGATCATGAAAGTTCGGCCCGGCGCACAGCCATTGCGGATCGGTTTAGGGATTGTTGTCACATCCTGCGCCGCCGTGGCCTGTGCGCCGGCGCCGGACCGGGCGCGGCACGATGTGCCGCATTACCGGGAGCATGCCGAGGATCGCGCAGCGCGGCTGCAGCAGTGCGCGGCAGACCCGGGGTCACTGGCCACCCACCAGGATTGCATCACCGCCCGCAAGGCGGAGCGACTGGAGGGGGTGGGCTCGCTGCAGTCCCTGCCGCCGATGGCACTGCCCTTGCCGCCGCCCGCGACGCCCCCGAAGTAGGACACCACCATGGGTTTCTTTGCCGAGTTCAACCTTTGGCTCAATGCCATCCTGCTGACCTATGTCGGGGATAACACCGCGCGCATGGCCAGCGTGCTACAGCCGGCGGTGGTTATCCTCGCGGTGCTGTATGTGATGGTCTGGGGTTATCTGCAGCTGATGGGCGGGATCGAGGAGCCACTGGTTACCGGCCTCAAACGCATTCTGACGCTGGCACTGATCCTGGGCGTGGCACTGCATCTGTGGCTGTACAACACGGTCATTGTAGATACGTTTTTCATGGCGCCTTCCCAGCTGGTTGCTGGCGTCATCGGCACGCCAGATTCGGTGGCCATCGTGGATCAGATCATCTTCGCCGGGGATGACGCCGGATCCCGGTTACTGCAGAAGGGCGGCCTGCTGAATGGTGACTTCTCCTACTACGTGGCGGGGTTCGCGGTGTACCTGATCGTTGGACTGACCGCGATCTACACCATCTTCCTGCTGACCCTGTCGCGCATCGCGCTTTCCATACTGCTGGTGCTGGGACCGCTGTTCATTGCGTTGCTGTTCTTTGAGACCACTAAGCGGTTCTTCGAGTCCTGGGTCGCGCAGATGGCCAACTATGCCTTCATCACTATCCTGACGGTGCTGGTGGCTACCCTGATGCTGACGCTGCTGACCACAGCGACGCAGCAGGCGGTCAATGCCGGCGGCGGCATCACCATCGCGCACGCGGTGCGAGTGTGCATGGCGGCTGGGCTGACGTTCCTCGTGATGCGCCAGGTGATGCCAATGGCGGCGGGACTGGCGAGCGGGCTGGCGCTGAGTACGTTCGGGGCAGTCAGTGCGGCGCTGGCCTGGGGGATGGGCCGCGCCACCCGCGGTTCAGGCGATTTCTCCCGCGGGGCATTGCTTGATCGGGATTCGGCACGCACCGACAGCCTCGCCCGCAAGTCCGGCTATCAGCTGCGGCGCGGGATATTGGTCGGTGCGAGCCGCCTGTCGCGCAATTGGCGAGAAAACACCATTCGGGCGGCGCGGACATGAAGATGCACGTTAGCGTGGTTGCCTGGGGCCTGGCTGCCGGCCTGGCGCTGCTGACGGGCTGCGCGGCGCAGGCTCACCGGGTGAGCTGCGATGAGCGTCTGGAGCCGATTAACACACCGGCGCCCAACGCGGTACCGGTGCCGTTGAGCCCGCCCGAACCGCTTCCCGCAACCGCGGAGGCGCCATGAGTCAGGACAAGGCGTTGACCGCATACCTTGATGAGGCGGCCTCCTGGGATGCGGATCGGGCGGCGCAGATCCGTCGCAGCCGGCGCACGGCCTGGTGGGTGGCAGGTGGAGGCTGGAGCTGCGCAGTGGCCAGCGCCATTGCCCTGATGGTGTTGATGCCGCTCAAGCGGGTCGAGCCGTTCGTGATCCGGGTCGACAGTTCGACGGGGTTGGTCGACGTTGTTCCCGTCTACGCGGGCAGCGCCGACCTGCCGGAAACCGTCGCGCGGTACTTTCTGGATCACTACGTCACCGTGTGTGAGCGGTTCAACTTCTCCACCGCCGAGAGTGACTACGAGGAGTGCGGTGCGTTCCACACCCCCCAACGCAACCAGACCTGGTATGCGGCGTGGAACAAGTCGAACCCGCTGTCCCCGCTCAATACCTACAAGGACGGGACCACTGTAAGGGCGCAGGTGACCTCGATCAGCTTCTTCGAGCGCAGTAGCGGCGTGACCGATCTGGCACAGGTGCGGTACGTGAAGGCCAGGCGCCCGGCCGGTGGGACGGAGGAGCAAAGGAGCTACTGGATCGCCACCGTGCAGTACTCGTTCGCGGAAGCCGCCAAGGATCCAAAGACCCGGCGATGGAACCCGCTCGGGTTCAAGGTTATCGAGTTCAAATCCGAGCCGGAAGCGGTGGGTCCAGAAATGTCGGCGTCGGTCAGTGAGGCCGGGCAATGAGTCGGGCAAGGCGCGATGCCATGAAGACTGTCGTGCTTGGGGGGCTGACTGCCCTGTGGCTGTCGCATTCGGCTCTCTCTGTCGCCGAGACGATGCCCGTGCGCGGCAGCGTGGATTCCCGGATCCGCGCCGCAATCTACAACGCGGAGGAGGTCTACCGGCTGGTCGGGTTCGTGGGCTATCACCTGGATCTGGAGTTCGAGGCGGATGAGACCTTCACGGGCATCAGTGCGGGTGATCCGGAGGCGCTGACCTACAGTGCCCACGCGAACGTGCTGACGCTGCGCCCCAGGGTGGAGGTGGCGCAGATGAATCTCACCGTGTCGACGACGAAACGACGCTACTACTTCGAGTACTCGATCGCGGCCCGACGACCGGACCGCGCCGTCGATGAGGTGATGTATGCAGTACGATTCAGCTATCCGGAAGTGGCAGGCGATGTGCTCACTCCGGAGCAGCGCATCGCGCTCGAGCTGGCGAAGGTCGCCACTAGCCGTCCGCGCAATGTGGACTACTGGTTCTGCGGCAGTCCTGCCGTCAAACCGGTCCGGGCCTCTGACGACGGTGTGCATACCCGGCTCACCTTTGCCGCCAATGCCGAGCTGCCGGCCCTCTTCGTGCGCAATGACGACGGCACCGAATCGCTGCTCAACTTCAGCGTGGATGCCGGGGATGTGGTGATCCATCGCGTGGCGGAGCGCTTCATTGTCCGGCGCGGGAAGCTCACCGGTTGCATCGTCAACAAGGGGTTCGCGGGCAGTGGCGTGCGGCTGGAGTCCGGCACCGTCACGCCGGAAGTGGTGCGCGAACGCAAGAGCGCGGCGCCATGAGTGCTGGGCGGACGGATGAGCCAGACGTGACCATCCCGCCGGATCCGCCTGGCGCGGCACCGGCCCAGGATCGGGTGGTAGGAGAGCGAGGCATTGGCTCCATCAATCGGGTGCGCTCCCTGCAATCACGGGTCAGCAATGTGCTGGCTGTTGGCCTGTTGTCCGCGCTGGCGGTGGGATTTCTGGGGTGGTACTACGTCCATACCTACGCGGCGCAGCGAGAGGCCCGACAGGCCGCGCAGTCGAACTCCCGAGGGCAGGCGCAGGGCGACATGCCGTTGCCGCCCCTGGGTCCGATAGAGCCGCCAATGCCGTCTGTATCCGCTTGGGAGATGGCGCTTGGGCCGCCACCTGAGGATCTGCCTCCGGAGGGCGTTCCTGAAACCTGGATGCAACCTGCCGGGTATCCACCCCCCGACTACGGACCGGCCCAGATTCCGGCCAAGACTCCCGAGCAGCTGGTGCAGGAGCGCAGGCTCTCCGGGCCGGCGTTCTCCCGCGCCGCGGACAGCTGGATGCCAATGGCGTCGGCGCCAGCCCCGCCCGGGCCGGGCGCGTCGGAGCCGCTGGAGGAGGTCGATGTCGACTCGCAGGGGGAGGCCGGTCGGGATGAACTCGCCGCGCTGCTGAGGCCGGGCGTCACGGCGGCAGCACGCGCCCGAGTGCTGCCCACCCAACGTTTATTGCTACCCAAGGGCGCGTTCATCGACTGCACGCTGGAGACGGCAATCGCCTCGACGCTGCCGGGGATGACCACCTGTGTGACCGCGACCGACACCTTTGGGGTGGACGGGTCAACGGTGCTGCTGGAGCGGGGCACCAAGCTGGTCGGGGAGACGCGGGGCGAGGTCCAGCAAGGCTCGGCGCGGGTGTTCGTGCTTTGGAACGAGGCGCGCACGCCGACCGGGGTGGTGATCCCGCTGGCCTCGCCGGGCACGGACGAGCTGGGACGCTCAGGGCTTGCCGGACAGGTGAACCGGCATTTCTTCCAGCGGTTCGGGGCGGCCATTCTGATCTCGATGATCGACGGGGTGGTGCAGGGGGCTGTCCAATCTTCCGGCGGCGGCACGGTGATCTACAACCCGTCGGCCTCCCAGGACATCATGACCGAGGTCCTGAAGAGCACGGTAAACATCCCGCCGACGGTGACCAAGGCCCATGGTGATCGCATCCAGGTGCTGGTGGCCCGGGATCTGGACTTCCGGACGGTGTACGAACTGCGGCCCGCGGGTCATGCCCGATAGCCCCGGGTCGACTTCCCGCAAGACGCAGGTGGCGCAGACGCTGAATTGCGCTGCGGAGAGCTCGGCGCTGGATCTGACGCTGCGAGCGTTGCGGCCGTTCCTCGAGGATCCACTGGTCACCGAGTTGTGCATCAACCGGCCCGGGGAGGCGTTCATCGAGACTCGTGCGGGCTGGCAGCAGCAGTCGCTGCCGTTTGCGGACTTCGAGTGGTGCCGACGGCTGGCCAAACTCGTCGCCAACTCAACCCGCCAGCGGATCGAGGAGGAGTCGCCGCTGCTGTCCGCCTCGCTGCCCACCGGCGACCGTGTGCAGATCGTGTTGCCGCCAGCAACCACCGCCGGCTGCGTGGCCATCACGATCCGCCGCCCGTCGGATCAGGTGTGGAGCATCGAGGAACTGACCCAGAGCGGCATCTTCCGGCGCGCCCGGCGCGCCAGCGATGCGCTGGATGACACCGAGAACGAGCTGCTGCGGCTGCTGGCAGCCGAGCACTACGAGACGTTCATGCGCCTGGCCGTCACCAGTCGCAAGAACATCCTCGTGTCGGGACCGACCGGCTCCGGCAAGACCACCTACACCAAGGCGCTGATCCGGGAGATCCCGGGCGAGGAGCGTTTGATCACGATTGAGGATGCCAAGGAGCTGATCCTGGACCGGCATCCCAATCACGTGCGGTTGTTCTACAGCAAGGATGACCAGGGGCTGTCCCGCGTCACGCCCAAGCAGCTGCTGGAGTCCTGTCTGCGGATGAAGCCGGACCGCATCCTGCTGGCGGAGCTGCGGGCAGAAGAAGCGTTCGACTACCTGCGCAATGTGAACAGTGGACATCCTGGCTCCATCACCAGTGTCCACGCGGCCAGTGCGGAGCTGGCGTTCGAGCAGATGGTGCTGCTGGTGAAGCAGAGCCGGGGCGGGCAGGAGCTGGCGCGGGCGGATATCAAGAATCTGTTGTATCTGCTGGTGGACGTGGTGATCCAGTTCGGGGTCGAAAACCACGAGCGGTTCGTCAAGGAGATCTGGTATGACCCCGAGCGCAAGCGCCGCTGCCTGGCGGCGACCCGCTAACAAGTCCCGGGGCTGGCGGCGTGGGATTGGGGTTGCCGTCGTGGCGCTGGTGGCGGTGGTCGTCTCGCAGTACCTGGCCGGGTATGCGCTGCTGTGGTCGCTGGATCGTGATCCGGCGCGTGCAAGTCCGTTGACCGTGGCGCGGTATGCGCATTACTACGGCCACCGGCCTGTGATCCGGCAGCGGTTGTGGCTGACTTCAGGACTCGGGTTGGCGGTAGTGCTGGCAGGTACCCTCGCGTTCGTGCTGCCGCGGCGCCGGGCACTACATGGGGATGCGCGGTTTGCTGATCGAGGCGAGATCCGGCGTGCAGGGCTGTTGGGCGACCACGGCATCATCTTGGGCCGGCTCGGCGGTCGATGCCTGATGCTGCCCGGCCAGCAGGGCGTTGCACTTGCGGCGCCGCCCCGAGCCGGCAAGGGGACCGGCGTCGTTGTCCCGAACCTGCTGAACTGGCCGGACTCGCTGATCTGCATCGATATCAAGCGCGAAAACTGGACCCTTACGGCGGGGTTCCGCAAGGCCGCGGGGCAGGCATGTTACCTGTTTGACCCATTCGCAGAGGACGGCGCGACCGCGCGCTGGAATCCGTTCTTCTACGTGTCGGCAGATCCGCTGCGTCGCGTGAACGATCTGCAGCGCATCGCCGAGATGCTCTATCCGGATCCGCCCAACGTCGATCCGTTCTGGACGGCCAGTGCGCGCTCGCTGTTCCTGGGGATCGCGCTCTACCTGTTCGAGACCCCGTCGATGCCCAAGACCATCGGCGAGGTGCTGCGGCAGGGCATGGCATCGGATGACGAGGGGTTCGGTGCTCACTGGAAGCGGGTCATCGAGGGGCGCAACAGCGGACGCTATCCGCTCTCGCCGCAGTGCGTGCGGGCGCTGTATGACGTGATTGACCTGGCCCCCGTGACCGCAAGCTCCATCCGCAAGACGTTCACGAGCCGGCTGGATCTGTGGCTGAACCCGATTCTCGATGCGGCCACCTCGGGGAATGACTTCGACCTGCGCGAGCTTCGCCGGCAGCACACCTCCATCTACGTGGGGGTCAACCCGGATGACCTGCATCGGTTGCGGCCGGTGTTGAGCCTGTTCTTTCAGCAAGCCATCGGCCTGCAGACCCGCGCACTGCCAGAGCACGATCCGTCCCTGAAGCTGCAGGTGCTGATGATGCTGGATGAGTTCACGGCGCTGGGGCGCATTCCGATCATTGCGGAGGCTGTGAGCTATCTGCCTGGCTACAACGTGCGGGTGGTGCTGGTGATCCAGACGCCGGCGCAGCTGCGTGAGGTGTACGGGGCGAATGGCGCGGAGACCATGCTCAAGACGCTGGCCGCACGGATCGTGTTCGCGCCGAAGGATTTTCCCGATGCGCGGGAGATCTCCGACGAGTTGGGGTTCACGACGGTCAAGGTCAGCTCGCTCTCGAAGCCCGTCTTTGATTTCTCGGATGCAAAGGGCAGGCGGCAGCGCAGCGTGAGTGTCTCCGAGCAGCGCCGGGCGTTGCTCCTGCCGCAAGAGGTCAAGGAGTTGGGAACCGAGGAGGCGATCATCTTCTATGAGGGAATGCGGCCGATCCGGTGCAACAAGATCTGCTATTTCGAGGACGCCCGGTTCCGGGCCCGACTGCTGCCACCGCCGAAGGTGACGGGTATCGCACCAATTCCCCGCGAAACTCCCCCTGATGCGGGCGCCCCGGGCGGCGTAAACAGGCATGTGAGTGGCAATTCAGATGCGGGTCCAGCGACCCGCGTGGCTACTCAGGCCGACCTGGACCGGATCGAGACGTTGACGCTGGAGGACTTCGCGGTGGACTTCTCGAAGGTGGAAATTCCGGTTACCGAGCCAGGTCAGCGCTTGAGTGCCCAGGAAATGGACGGTGTGGTCGACAGCTTTCTGGCGAGTCTCCAGGGTGGCGGGAGAACCCGATGAGCAAGGTAGGAAACAGCCTGTCGCCAGACAGGCGGGCAAGGGAGGCCCAGGTCGAGGCACAGGAGAACTCACTGCAGCCAGCACGGCGACGCGGTAAGGTGCCGAGTGAACCGGCAACACCTGCGGCCCCCGCGCCGCGCAAGAAGGCGCAGCCCGCCAAACGCTCCGAGCCAGCCCGGATTCCGGAAGAAGTGCGCAAGCGGTTCGTGCAGATCAAGAACGCATACTATTTCGCCGATGGCGCTAAAGCGTTCACCGATCGGGGTGATCGACTCACGACCCCAAGTGAGAACACTGAAGTCGTCCGGAGTCTGATCACAATCGCCCAAGCCCGAGGCTGGAATGAGATTGTCGTACGAGGCAGTGAGCGGTTCCGGCGCGAGGCCTGGGCCGCGGCACACACGGCGGGACTGGACGTACGGGGCTACAAGCCGACCGAGTTCGAGCAAAGCCGGCTGGTGCGGTCGAAGGCGGGTCGAACCGAGCCAGGCAACGGTTCCGGCCGGCCGGCACCTCACTCACCGGAGAGAACTGAACGCTGTCCCCCCGACCGGCAAGCGGAGCGCGGGACAAAGTCTGGGGCGTTGCTGACGGGAACGCTGGTTGATCACGGTCCTGCGCCATACCAGAACAACCCAAAGGAACCCCAGTCTTACTACGTAAAGATCGAGACGCCGAAGGGTGACCGCACCATCTGGGGCGTGGATCTTGAGCGGGCGTTCAAGGAGTCGCTGACCCAGCCTGCGGCCGGCGAAGCTGTGGGGTTGCGAGCGATTCGCCAGGAACCCGTCAAAGTCAGGACTGTGGATCGGGATGGGGGCGGCAAAGTTGTCGGTCAGAAGGATCTGGAGACACACCGCAACCGCTGGATTGTCGAGAAGCAGGAGTTCCTGGAGCAGCGGACGCTCGCGGCGCGCACGTTGCTGGATCCTTCCATTGACGCGAAGCAGGGCGGACGCCGGCATCCCGAGCTGACAGGCTCCTATCTGCAGGTCCACGCCGCCGAGCTTGCGGCAAAGCAACTGCGGGATCCCCAGGACCAGAAGCGGTTTGTGGAGAAGGTGCGAGAGGCGTTGGCGGCCTCGGTCGCCCGGGGAGAGCCGCTGCCCCCCGTGCGGCTGCGTGAAGAACGCACACCGGACGTTCGTTCGAGACCTGCGCGATCACCCGAACCGGCGCACGCGCGCGGCTGACAAGTGCGCGACGTAGCAGAGGGCAGGTCGGGTACGCGGCGCCTGGGCGAGCTCGTGATTGGTCGGCTGGCTGCGCATGGTGAGGCCAGCTACCAGTTCCGGGCAGGGGAGGATCCCTCTTACTACGTCAAGTTGCTGACCAGTCAGGGCGAGAAGGTGCTCTGGGGCAAGGATTTGTCCCGAGCAATCCTGCAGGGTGAGACGCAACCAAAGACGGGAGACTTGATCGGCGCGCGCCGCGTCGCGCGCGAAGCGGTCACCTTGGTATCCCGCCAGCGCGATGCGGACGGATCCGTGGTTCGGCAGCAGGAGCAGCTTGCCCACAGAACACGCTGGGTGGTGGAGAAAGTAACGTTCTTTGCGGAGCGCGCGCGCCTGGCCCGTCAGGTCCGGGAAGATCACGTCGATGTGCGGGAAACCGTCCGCGCACACCCCGAGCTGAAATCCACGTTCCTGAGCGTCCGGGCGGCTGAGGAGTTCGCCAGACAAAGCATCCAGAATCCCCAGGATCGGTCAAGGTTCCTCGAACTCGTAAGGGGCGCGCTGGCAGGGTCGATTCAGAAGGGGGAGCCACTGCCTGGCGTCAATCTTCGCAGGCAGAAGGAAGAGCCTGACCGTACTCCCTCCAGGCGGGATGAACCGACGCGATGAGCACGCCTTCGAGGCTGGTCGCACCGGTTCCACTCGTGGTGGAAGTCATGCGTGATCATGCCACCTCCGGATGGCTCAGACAGTCGCTGCAGGAGGCTCTCCTGCGGGACCCGGTGGATGCTCTCAACGACGCGCTCTTGTTGGCGTCAGTGCTGGAGGCCCAGTTGCGCGCGGTGTTCGATCTCGAAGGGGAGTGACTTCGCTCCGGAACGATCCGGCTGTCCATGCCTTCAGATTGTCTGGATGCCTATGCCAGGCTAGGAATACGGAGGGCTCTCCTCCGCTACGCAGCGATAGGGGGCAACTGACCTGGAGCGGCGGACCATCGGCATAACCTCCGCGCAGTGCGGACACCTGCTGTCATACAAGGTCAGGATATCCACGACCAGCAGCGCACTGCAGTCGGTACAGTGTGTGGCCGCCATCTCCTCGCCCTTGGTGACTTCGGACAGAAGCAACAGCATGTGTTCAAAGCTGATCGATGACTGCGGTAGCAAATAGCGGAACGTCCAGAATGCATCGCACAGCTGCTCAGTGCGGGCAATGCGGTTGGATGCCAGGTCGTGCTCTGGACTGCGAGCTTCACCCGTGATGCCCATCAGCTGACATAAGCTGAGGAGGGCAGCGGCCTCCATCTTTGATTGGGATTTGCCGAGGATGAGGCTGACACTGTGCGGCGGAGAACCGCGGTGTCGGACCATCGGTGTAGAGCGTCCGTCGATTCCGCACTCTTCGCTCAGCTTGCGGATGCGATGATCCGTCAAGCCGGTCAGCGCCCGGATTGTGCCAGTTCGAGCCTCGAACTCGATCAGCCTGGCCGCCACGTCCATGGCCCGACGATCCCTGGAGTAACGCTGCTCGGAAATCCGCATTGGGCTCATCCTTTTTCAGAACGATGCAGACAGCGGCTAAAACACTGATAATGAAAATTGGGAAAAAATTCCCAATTTCATATAATCGAAAAATACACTTCGAGCTCGGCCATGTCACGTAGTTTTGACAACGGGGTTCGCCATGGCAGTTGGACCTGGGTTTGGGACGGAAAGAGGGGTGGGTGCCGCGGGAGAGGCGTTGCTCTGCTCGGCGCTGGAGTCAGTCCAGGAGCTCAATGAGCGCTGCCTCGGCCTCCTTCAGCGGCTAGCAACTGGAGCATCCGGTGGGTTGCCGCAATTCCTGGTCTCCCATGCGCCGGCTCTCCGAAAGCTGGATGCGGCGGCCATAGCCGCCATTGCACGACAGCCCTTCCTGCTGGTGGATTTCGCCTTTGGAACCCCTCAGGTCTTGGGCGCCTTGCTGTCCCGATCGCCCGGTCCGCTGCGCTTTCCAGTTCCCCGGGGTGGCCTTCCGGCTGCTGACGCTGCAGCGCTAGCTCGCGGAGCCCTGCTACTGGCCAAGGCAGTATGCCGCCACCATCCTTCACACGCCGGGCTGCTGCTCGGGATGGATCCCTCCCTACATGAGCAGATTGCGCAATTGCGGCATCCGGACCTCGAGTGCCTGGCGGAAGAGAATTCGCACCGGCTGACACTTCGCTGGGACAGGCAGCCTGAGATCTGGCGCTCTCTGCTCGCTGGTGCAGACTGCGCTGATACCAGTGCCCTATATCAGTTCCGGATGTACGGGATGCAGCTGATTGCAGGAGCGATTAAGCCGAAGCATCGAGGTATTCGATAGGCGCAGCTGACGCAGCTTCAGCCTGCAACGGCGCCGGGAATGCTGCCTGAAAATTCCTGCGGACCAGGATGCCTTGACCATGGCACCCTGGCGCGCTTCCCCTTGCCGCGCCCGAGCAGCTTTCGATCAATCAGCTTGGCCTGAAACTGAAAGTCCTCGCTGATTCTCACGACCAACAACTTGTTAAAGTTCCCTGCGCGCTTGACGTGGATGACCTCGCTCAACTTCTCTGGGGAGATCGTCTTGACCTCGATCCAGTCGTTGCCGATGCGACCATCTGAGCCCTGCGTGCCGGGGCGGTGCCGCACGACTCCGTACTTTATTTCGGCGTAGATCTCGCCGAGCTCACCCCAGATCTGAAGGTGCCGATCAGTCTCCTGTTTGTATGCGGAGGCAATCGCGACCAGTTCGTGAAATATCTTGACGACTTCAAGATTCGCCTTTGGGTACTCGCGTTGAAGTTCCTGGTCGGCAATCTGTCCGTTGATCCAATCCCAACTGATCCACTCGCCGTCCTCGTAGATTCCCTCCGAGTAGTCACGAAGCGGCTGCTCCGTCATTGAGCAATGCATATTGGGTTTCCCTATTCTCTGCTTCGGCAATCCTATCCGTGCGCACGCAGGGAAGTGTGAACCAAGAGGAAAGAAGAAGGAGGGCGGGATTACTTAATGCTGTCAGCCTATCACGTCATGCTCGCAGTCAAGGACGAGCGCGAAGACGCGCTCGCCGCCTGCGGCGGTCTGGCGATCCTTGACTGCTGCGCGCGACGTGATGTCGGAGACGCGGGCAATCCCGCCCAAGACTCTCCGAGGATCCTCACATGAATGCGATGCTAGACACGTCGTTCTCTTCACATGCCAACGCGTTCGCCAAATGCCTGACCATTGATGCCCTGCGCGAGCGGGTGCCGGCCGCATTCGCGGAAGGCGCCCATGAGCGCACGAGCTCGAAGTACACCTTCATTCCGACCGAGCGTGTCCTGAATGGGCTGATGCATGCCGGGTTCGAACCGGTAGATGCACGACAGACACGATCCCGATGCGGCAGTCCGGTGCATGCTCGGCACGTCCTTCGGTTGCGGAGGCGGTTCGAGACCGTCCAGCTCAGGGACTCGGTGCCGGAGATCGTGTTCCTGAACAGCCACGACGGGACCAGTGCCTATCAATTGCGGATGGGGTTGTACCGGGTCGTTTGCACCAACGGCCTCATCGTCTCGCGCGGGGCGTTTCCGGCGTACTGCGTTCCGCATCGCGGGGACGTTGTGGACGCCGTGGTGACCGGGGCGCTTGAGATCTCCGAACGGTTTGACTTGCTGGCGGCGCAGGTGCAGAGGATGGAAGCGCGGCCCTTGTTGCCGGAGGAGCAAGTCCGCTTCAGCGAGCGGGCGCTGGGTCTGAGGTATCCGGATCTTGCAATGAGTGGCATGCAGCCTTCGGCGTTGCTGGCCTACCGTCGTTACGAAGATCGGGGTGACGATTTGTGGAGCGTGCTGAATCGTGTACAGGAGAACCTGCTTGCCGGTGGGCTTCTACGGCGAGCAGCCAGTGGACGGCTCGCACGCACGCGGCGCATCACGTCGATCCGTGAGGACGTGAGGATCAATAGCCGATTGTGGGACCTTGCCGGGGAGGCGTTGGCGGCGTAGCAGCTGATCATGCGGGAGAGGGTGTCGTCGGGCACCTTCTCCCCTTTTTTTGTCCCGCATGCCCGTTGCCTTGGTGACAGGCTGCGTTGCGTGAACGTGAGGGAAAGCAAGAGGAAGAGGGCGGGATTTCTGTAGTGCTTCAGCCTATCACGTCGTGCTCGCCGTCAAGGACGAGCGCGAAGACGCGCTCGCCGCCTGCGGCGGTCTGACGATCCTTGACCGCTCCGCGCGACGTGATTCGGGGGTCGCGGGCAATCCCGCCCGGAACGATCCCAAGGATCCTCACCATGAACACTCCTACGTCCAAGTCGAATGAAGCTGGCTCTGTTGCGCGTGTACGCAAGACCCGTGTACGCCGTGCGTCGGTGGTTGAATCCGGTGTCGACCTGCTGCATCCGCCGGCGGGTCTGACCGAGCGCGAGGCCGGCGTCCTGGCCGAAGCCCGTGAAATCTGGTTGAGGTGCGCCGTGAATGGTGGTGTCGCGATGGAGTCGCCACGCGCGGTCCGGGAGTACCTGATCTCGTTGCTGGCGTTCCAGGAGCGGGAGCTGTTCGTCATGGTGACGCTCGACAACCGGCATCGGCTGATCGCAAGCGACGTGCTGTTTGCGGGGACGATCGACGGATCGAGCGTGCATCCGCGGGAGGTGGTCAAGTGCGCACTGCGCCACAACGCGGCGGCCGTGATTTTCTCGCACAACCACCCATCGGGTGTCGCGGAGGCCAGTCAGGCCGACGAGCTGATCACGTTGCGGCTGCGGGAAGCGCTGGCACTGGTGGACATCCGGGTCCTGGATCACCTCATCGTGGGTGCCGGACACTCGGTGTCCTTCGCCGAGCGTGGGCTTCTGTAGTTCGGCTCCTTGCGGAGGGGGGATCCCTTCGGGCCCCTCTCCGTTGTCGGCGCCGACGCCGGACCGGGTTGCTAGGCAGGCGAGCTGTCCGCTGCCGCAGGGATTCGGGGGAGTGTTGAGTTCCCAAAATCCGCGCCAGCCCGCGAAGGCGGGCTGCTTCGCCGGCGAGGCGCCGGGCACGGATTTTTCTGGGGTCGCGGTCAGTGGCTTCCGGGGGGCGGCCAGGAGTTTTCCGGGGGTGCGAGCGGACCTGAATTCGGGATCGCCACAACCTTGAGGAGACAGTCAGATGGCATCCAGTCCAGTAATGATCCACCCCGGAAAGGTCGAAGCCTACCCGGTGTCAAAGCATGCCCGCATGGGCACTCTGCCGCGCCATTTTGGGGAGCGTATGGTGACCCTGGAGGGCCGGGTCTTCGACCTGATGCGGGAGTGCTGTGCCGACTACAGCGGTGGCTATTGGCGGTTCTACGAGCTCAGCAATGGCGGGTTCTACATGGCGCCGCACCTGAGCCGGGTACGCCTGTACGTCCCGGGCAATGGATACCGGGGCGAGATGACCGGCGACGCGGCCGGGATCACGGTCTGCCTGTTTGCGTTGTCGCATCTGTCGTTCGAGTACCGGCAGGCCGCGGTGTTCGCCCGGCACTTCCATTGGCTGCGGGAGTTCGCTTTGGGGCATGGGGAGGCCGGGCAGATCTTCAGGGCGATTGACTGAAGGGCGGAGGCATCGTCCCTGGCTGCGTTCTGGGCCAGGGCCGGTGCGGCCTGCAGGCGTTTAGTGGCTCGGCAGGGGGTGGTGGAATGGGCGGCCGGAGATCGCGCGCTGGCGCCTCGGTGGGTGGGTATTGGTGCTATTTGGAGTGATATGCAGGATAGCCTGCGGCTTGCTGTTGGGACACATTGAGTCCCATGAGTTGTACGGAAGTTATCAAGGCGCGCGTCAGCATGGAGACGAAGCGGGAAGTCGCGGCGGCGGCCGGGCGCGAGATGCTGACCGAATCGGCTTGGTTGAAGCGGTTGGTGAGCCTGGAGGTTCGGGCGGCCCGCAGGCCCGAGGCAACGCTGGTTTCCAGCAAGGGGGAGGGCGTTCGGCGCCACGGTGGGTGGCAGGCAGGCGCCTGTGACCGACCGGTGTTCGTGCGGCTGCGGCATGAAGACCGGCTGCTCCTGGATGCACGCGCCGAGGCGCGGGGGATGCGTCCGGCGACCTATGTCGCGGTCCTGACGCGCAGCCACCTGCGGGGGCTGGCTCCGCTGCCGAAGGACGAGCTGCTGGCGCTCAAGCGCTGCATCGGAGAGTTGG
Organism: Chloroflexota bacterium; assembly: GCA_030852885.1. GTDB lineage: Bacteria > Chloroflexota > Chloroflexia > Thermomicrobiales > UBA6265 > JACCXM01. Next base: position 16,011 of record JALYWD010000636.1, read on the forward strand.
CGGCCATCGGCCGGAACATTAACCAGATCGCCAGGGTTGCCAACGAGGGTGGCCGGCTGCCAGCTTCGGTGCGAGAAGAATTCAGGGCGATGCTCAAGATCTGCGAGGCGCTGCGGGACAACACCAAGGCGCTGATGAAAGAGAACCTCACCAGCTGGGAGAGCGGCCATGGTTAGGACGTTTAGGCTCCCCAAAGGGGAAGCGCTACTGGACATCGGCAGCTACGCGCGGGGCGGTACGCGGGCTGCGGACCGGCTGACGCCCGCGCAGGTGGAGCAGATACGCCGTACCGTCAATCGGGCGCCCGAGGCTGTGGTGAAGGTGCTGTCCCGTGCCAGCAACGATCTCAAGGCGGTCGGAAAGCACCTGGACTACATCGGCCGGTGGGGCGAGCTGGAACTGGAGGGCGATGACGGTGCAGGGATGCACGGCCGGGCCGGGGAAGCGCTGCTGGAGGATTGGGATCTGGATCTGGACGATGTACGGTGGCAGGGGAACCCGGCCGCAGCCAGTGTTCGCAAACCGCCCAAGCTGGTCCACAAGCTGATGTTCTCCATGCCGCCGGGCACGCCGCCGGAGAAGGTGCTGGGTGCGGTGCGCAATTTCGTGCGTGAGCGGTTCGCGCTACAGCATCGCTATGCGTTCGTCCTGCACACCGACGAGCCGCATCCGCATGTCCACTTGGTGCTGAAGGCGGTGAGCGAGCAGGGCGTGCGGCTCAATATCAAGAAAGCGACGCTGCGCCACTGGCGTTCGGAGTTCGCCCGGCATCTGCGCCTGCTCGGCGTCCCAGCCAATGCCACCGAGCGCGCGGTGCGTGGTGAGAGCAAGTCGGCGCGCAAGGACAGTATCTACCGGTCGGGCTAACGCGGCGACTCCACTTACCTGCGCGCGCAGGCGCAGGCGGTAGCGAGCGAGTTGCTTAGGGGTGACATTCGCTTGGAGGATGGGAGCCGGAAGATGGTCGGTACACGGCGACAGGTTGTGCAGGGCTGGACACAGATTGCCCGGCGCTTAGTCGAGGAAGGACAGCGTGAACTGTCGGAAGACGTGCAGAGATTCGTCTCCTGCATGCCACCGCCGAGGACGGATCGGGAGAGAGTCGCAAAAGAGCTATCGGAACATGTTCAATCACACAAGATCAAGAACCCCGAGTTCGTACGGTAGACGACGCATGGATCACGACCGGATGATCATCAACATCCAGCCGGAAAATGTCGACCGGTGGCTGACGCCCGAGAGCCGTTCGAATGAGGGGTGCAGGAAATCCTCAGTGAGCGGCAGAAGCCTTACTACGAGCATCAGCGCATCGCTGCCTGAGGAGCTCAGAGGCGTCGGATCCGCTCAAGGAGGGACATCGCTGCTTTCAATTGCTGAGCCTCGGCCAGCGTTGCGAGCTCCAGCAACGCGGCCTTGGCGGGTTGATTGGATCGCAACTCGTCGCTCTGCTCCGCGACGAGCACGTTGAGAAACTCCATGAAATTCCCGGAGGCCTGCGACCGGCGCCAACTGCCAAAGGTTGGTTTGGATGCCTTCGCCGCGGCCAGCCACGCGAGCCCATCGAGCCGCAGTGGCTTGCCGGCCTCGCTCGCCAGGAAATAGCAGAACTCCGACGGGTTGTCCTCGTCGCCGACAAGCTCCTCCTTCGCCCATGCTTGGAACAGATCCCTCATGGTCAAGACCACACGGGAATGGCTCGGCACCCGCTGGATGTATTCGGAGAAGTGCATGCCCATCATCTTACGCGTGAGGGTCTCGCGCTGATACCAGGGTTTGGACTCCAGCCATTGTTTGTCGGTCACCACATACTCCAGTAGCTTCCTCCAGCGCGGCGCCCAATCGCCCGCAACGGTGGATGCGGAGAGCTGCATAAACCATGCGCCGATGAAGTGGCTGATCAAGTAGTGGGCGCGCGGACCAAGTGCGAACACGGGCGCCCAGGTCTGCGGAGACTCGTCCACCGGTACGCGATGTGCGATCCACGCCAGCCGGGCAACGAGTTCGTATCCGAACTCACCGGAATGATGAAGGTCCCCGTTCTCCTTCGCGCTCCCGGCCAGCCACCAGGCGTGATGGCCCCAGAGGGCGTTCAGGAGCGCGACCTGCTCGGCCTGCGTCACCAGCGAATCGGTGGCCGCCGAACCCTTGATCAACCACGCGAACGCCGAACCGAGAACATCGGTGCGCAACCCGCCGTGGTAGGGCACCGGCGAACGCGGTCGCTCGAGCTGCCACGGATCTTTCCTGCGCTGAGTGCGCAACGCGTCCAGCCGCCAGACAGCCTTGCCTACGGCGATGAAATCTAGTGAATGCAGGTTCGCCTTGGCAGCGAGGCTGAATGCGGCGAGCCGCTGTCGCCAACTTTGCCAGCGTCGGGTATAGGCCTCATCGTCTCCATACCCGGGCTTGAGCATCAGCAGCCCGGACCACAACATCGCCACTTGGTGAAGTCGCCACCAATTCTGCCCAAGCGCAGAGCGATGCATCAGGGCAAGCGAGAACAGCGTCGTAAGGGCCGTCCCGTCACCGGAGACCAGTACCTTCAGGATCGTCTGCTCATTCTCCCGCGAAGGGTTCTCGAGCCACCGCTCCATCGCCACCCAAGCCACGAACTGCAAGGAGCTGAGGGAGCCGTGCCGACGTGGCCCGTCGTCTGGCGCGTCGGTGACCGCACCGAGCTTGGCTTGTATGAGCCGCTCGACCTTCTCTGCAACAGCCGGGTTCGCGACAAGCCACTCGCGCGCGCGCAGCGCCAGCAAACAGGCTGTCCCAATGCGCGAAGGACTCTTCAAATCCTCCTCAAGGTCGAGCGCCGAATCCGCATCGATGGCATCGAACAGCGCAGCAACGCGCTCGGCCTCCTCCGGCTGGAGCGCCGCGGGATACGGCAACCGCCGGAGGCAGACATCTCGAAACGACAGGACGTGCAGGGCAAGCGTACTGTCATTCTGGAAACTCTGGACGGCGGCCGCGAGTTGCGGTGGACACACGAAACCACGCGATGAGGATCCAGTGGCGGAGTCGGCCCGGGTGGGATAGTTGCGATAATCGAGGCGCGCGCACAGCAGCTCGTGTTCGAGTGCTGCCTCTCGATCCTCCGGTGTTCGCCATGTCGTCATCTCGGCAAGAACGTACTCGCCGAGGTCCGCATCTGACTCGATGAGTCCGCATACAACGTCGGTGAACTCGACACGACGATAGGGGCGTGACAGCCACTGCTTCCCCATCTCGTACATCATCTCGCCACCATGCACGAATCCAGCCGCGGTCGCGGTTTCCCTCTCAGTATCGACTCGAATGAAATCCCAGCGGTAGATGTACTGCGAACCGGTAAGGCTGCGGAGTGGGCCGCGCAGCAGCTCCGGATTGGACTTGGCGAGATTTGAGAGCACGCCAATAAAGGCCGTCGAGCCGGAGGTATTGAGCAGGTGATCAATGGTCGCCGACATGTCTCTGCCCGCGGCCTGGCTGTCGCACAGCCACTGCTCGAGAGCTGCCAGTGCCGAATGCAGCTGCCCAATGGATGTGGAATTGTCATGGGACCAGTTGAAGACATGGGAGTAGCCGGCGTATTCGCGACGCACTCCACCGCCCAGGTTCAGTGACAGCACTGCCTGCGCGACCGATCCATCATCCCGACGGACGGCATGTGCCCAACGTTCCGTTGCGAAGTCGACGAGCTTGATCAGCGCTGCGAGCGCCACATCCGCATTGATGCCCAGGAACAAGATGAACGGGCTCTTCCAGGGGGCCGTCGGGTACCCGTCGCTGTCAAACTCGATGCCGAGTTCCTGATCGAGGTTCGTGGGCCTGCTGTATTCCTCCGTGGGATCGTCCTCGATGAGGCATGCGAGCAACACTTCCGCCGCCACGTCCGGCGCCGCGCGCATCAGGGCCAACAGCGCGCCAGCACCCAGGGTTGCCTCACGGAAGCTGCGCTCGATCGAACGCTGCGGGCCGAGCGGCCATGGCGGTAGCTTGCGCCCGGATGGCAGATGTGGCGGCAGGCTCTTCAGACGCTCCTGCTGCACCCGGTAGGGCGCGTCGCTCTGCATCTTTCGTGCGTGTTCCTCGGCTCGTTCGGTGTGGTAGGCGGCGACGCGCTGCAGGACATCGGCGTGCGTGGTGCGGCGGCCACTCATCTCCAGTGCCCAGACGCCCACTTCCGTGGGCAAGTCCCTGCCGGCTGCCAGCGCAGCCTGGATGATCGGCTTGGCTACGTCGTGCACCCCCCAGACATCGTGCTTGGCAAACGTGACCTGCAGCTCGCGTGCGCAGGCCAATGCGAGCGTCGCCAGTTCATGCCGGTAGGGCATGGCCTGGCCGGCGCGTAGCGTCAGCGGCGTTGCGGTCAGCCAGCGCTCGCACAGCTTGGAGATCTCCGCTGAAAGAAGCGCAGCGGCGCGCGTCCGGTGGCGCCACAGGAAGCAGGCCATCGGTGGCCAGCGGCCGTAGATGGGAGTGCGGAACTCGGCCTCGATGTAGAGACTCAGGTCCGCCAGCTTCCCGCTCGTTGCAGGTCGACCGCGGGGCTCGGAAGCCACATGTGCGAAGCGCCGGAGGAGGCGAAGCAGCCGCCGGCCGTCATCGGCAAACAACAGTTCCGCCTGGCTTTCGAGCAGTGTGTCAGCATCGGGGTCCAGGAACAGCGCGTCCAGCAGCAGATCATCCGCCAATGCCGCACTGGCACCGTTCTTCTCGGCCGCCTCGTAGGCTACTTCCCAGCCACTGCGTTCGCCCACGCGGACGCGTGACAGATGCTGTCCGAGCATGCGGATAGGGCCATGCCAGAACGGGTTGCTGGCCAAGGCCTGCCACTGGTCGATACTGTCGCCCAGCTCACGCAAGCGCTGGAACCGTGCCCACTCGGAAGCGAGGTCATGTGAAAAGCGGATCCGCTTGGTTGATGAGTCCTGTACCAGTGGGCAAGAAGTTGGCTTGGCCTCCAGCGCCGCAACATCCCCTGCATCCAGTTCGCTGAGGGCAAAGCTGTGTTCGAAGTTGGCCTCGCGCTCCGCCAGGCGCATTAACAGTCTCTGGATGGTGGGTTTGGAATCAGTCCAGTACGTCCAGAGTCGATCCGCGATCTTCACTAGGGAAAGTTTCGCGGCGCCCGGCACCAGCTGGAACTGGGATGCGGCCTCCACGACCCACGACAGTGTGCGGACATTGGATAACGCATGCAGTGCGGCGCTGTCTGATGCGAGGGGAGCCAATCCTTGGGTCGAGGACAGGACCTCGAGGACTTCTTTGGGCAGTAGCGCCTTCACTTCCCGCGCGGCCGGCGCCGCCGATCCCGCCATCTCCTGCAAACGGCCGTCCACCCAGGCATCGGTCTGGCCAATCAGGATGACCTTGCAACCGGCCCCGTTGCTGGCGGCCAGAACCTCGGCCACTAGCGCCTTGGCCTTCGTCATGCTCTCGCGCGAGAGCCGTTCTGCGGCATCGATGATCAGGACCGCGTTCGCAGCGGAATGACGAAGGACCTGGGGCAGGGGTTGTTCAACGCCCGCCGCCACCCGTGTGACCTGGTTCAGCAGCAGCTCGATGTTGGAAGGATCGAGCCACACCTGTTCGGCATCGGCAAATGCCGTATCGAGAGTGGCCTTCAACAGGGCGGACTTGCCTGACCCGGAATCTCCGAAGAGCACCGAGACAGTGGAGCTGGACACCAGCTCGCTCAGGGCCTTCGTGTCGTCGGCTCGGAGGATCATCGTTCCGGTGGTGAGAGTAGTCTCGATGCGGCCGCGCGTTTCCGACGAGCGGGCGCGCAGTGCCGCCCATGAGCTGGAATAGTCGGGATGATCCCGTAGCGTAAACTTGCCGCGCAGGCGCGCGAGCAGTTCTGCCAGTGCCACTGTCCCGGAGATCAGCCGCATGTGCTTGGCTGCACTGTTCAGCTCGAGCCAGAGATCGCGACCGTCCTCGCTAGAGCCCCTCGTCAGCAGCAGACGGCAACGTGTCACGGCGTTCTGCTCGGCCTGCGAGCCAACTATCTGGAAATCAAACGGTTCAACGTCGATGGCGCGAATCATCCCGAGCACATCCGCATCGCTCACGTCGAACCCTGCAGCTTTCGCCGGCGCCTTTACGCTGGCGAACATCGTCTGGAACTTGTCCGTAGCCTGCATCCGCGCCAGCGCTAGGACCGGATCGCTGCCTATGGCGTAGTTCTTCAGCTCGGTCCAGGTCCCCATGAATTGGTTGTCTCGACCGCGCGTGACGAGAACGAATCCGTCCTTGCCTTTGCGCAGCGGGTTCGGATCGCGTTGAAGCCATTGTCGCCAGCAGTCCGCAACGAACTCGGCAGGCAGCTTCTCTGCCGTGACCTGCTTGTTGCTCTTGCAGGACAGGACGCGGAACTCGTGATCTGGGCCCGTTCCGCAGGTCAGGAGGATGTCGTCGATCACCCACTTCAAGGCCTCGACCTGCATCTGAATCCTTGTACCCGCTCCGGCAGCGCCCCAGAGGCGCTCACCATGCAGCATCGCGAGCATGATCCAGGCGGCAACCTGATCCTCGAAATCAAAGCCGGAGCCGGCGGTGGAGCGCGTGGTGCTGGTCACAATCGAGGCCCGTTGGGGAAGTGGTGCCGCGTGTTCACGAAGATGGCCTAGTCCACACGCAGCAAGCGCTCGCCGGTGAGCAGCTGTCTGAGCGGTTTCTGCAGCCAGGTCCGAAGGTGGCGCGCCGGATCCGGCGCGAAGCGGCTCGCGCACAGCGCTTCCTCCAGTTCCGGCAGGCACAGCACTACGATCGAGTGCGCCTCTGCCTTGGCGCGCATGACTTGCAGCTCATTGGGCGGCAGGCTGCAGACCAGCATCGGCAGCACCAGCGCGCCGCTGCGCGGATCCTCGCGAACACGCTTCTGACGAAGGGCACGCATGCGCTCGGTGCGCGAGACCAGCTTTGTCACCTTCGTATCGTCCGGGACCTTAGTCGTGCACTCGACGATGAGGGTTTCGCCGCCGGGACCGGCGGCGAGGATGTCGGGCTCGTCGTTCAGTCCGCTCATCGCGCCGATGTGGAGGCAGTCGAATCCCAGCAGCTGCAGTAGCCACGCGAAGGCAGCTTCGAAATCCCGCCCCTGGTCCTTCTCCGGAGCGAGCAGCAGCTGGGCGAGACGACCCGCGTCCGGATCGACCAGGTCCACCAGCGTGCGACGCGGATTCGGCAGGTATTGCTCGTCGATCAATCGCAGTTCTGCCTGCGGTCGACCCGCATAGGTGAGGCGACAGTCGACGATCAGAGGTTCGCTCAGGTCCATCGTCAGAGTGCCGTTCTGCCACGCGCCGTCCCGAACCCAGGTGATGGTGGAACCTTCCACTGCATGCGGAAAGCCGGCAGCTGCCGGGTCCGCATTTTTGATGACGATCCGCAGCAGCTGCGGATCCAGCGCCGCGGCTAGGCGGAAGGCGAGCGTTGCGCGTTGTCCGCTCAGCGAGCACCCCGCTGTGAATGTTGCGACCGCCATCGTCGCGACTTCAAGGGTCGTCTGGTCCCTGGCGTCCAGACCATAGATGCGCAGCAGCTGCTCGACCGTGTCGACGCCGAACACATGCAGCTCACGCTCGAGCTCGTTCAACCTCTGGTTGTGCAACTGAAACCGGCTCACGCCGCCCAGCAGCACCCGGTCGACGGACTGATCGTTACGCGCTGCGCGCTGCTGCAACGAGTGCCGGTCGTAGTAGGCGCTGTAGCGGGCAGGTGTGTCGGTGGACTCCGGTGCGAGCTTCAGCAGGCGTCCGTGCACCGGTGGCAGGTCCTGATGCGTCACGCCCAGCAGCATGAGTGCCTTGACGGCGTCTGGCTCGAGCGCGTCGATCGCGTACTGGCCGGCGAACAGGTTGCTGGATTCCAGACGCGCACGCTCGGACGCGCGCGCCTCGACGCTCAGTTGCAGCCGCGCGTAGAGAATCACCAGCGCACCGCAGTGACTGAGCGCCACGTAATCGAGCAAGCCGTGGCGATACGCGGGCAGCATCGGTCCCACCGCGTCCAGAAACTCGCGGGCCTGTGGGAGCCCGGAGAACTCGTCTGAGGCTGAATCAACCATCCTGGTCTGTCTCCAACGTAAGGGCCAATTCTATACAGTAATTCAATAACTTAGCCCGATTTCCCGTCGCTTCGACGCGGCTATCGCTGGCGCGCAGGAGCTGTATATATACAGTCATGCGCCTGTGGGGCTTTTTCCCATGTCACGCAATGCCTCGATCGAACCGCTGCTCGGCCACCACCTCTGGCGCGCAAGTCAGGCTTCGCAGCTGCGCAGCAGCGAGTCGACGAGGCATGCCCCGCTGGACGCGGCATTGCCCGGCGGTGGCCGGCCCGATCACGCGCTCATGGAAGTACTGTTGACGGCCGACGGCACGGGTGAACTTGCGCTGTTGCTGCTGACCATCACGCGTTTGACCGCTGCGCGTCGCGATGTCGCGCTGGTTGGCGCGGCCTATATCCCTTAACCGCCCGCGTGGCAGAGCGCCGACGTGAACCCAGCTAGCCGCGCATTTCCAGCCTGTACACTCGATGAAAACGAGTTGCCCGCCACAGGGTGACAGGGAGCCGCAAATGCCATTCGAAATTGGCCCGTCTTTCCCGCTATATCTTCTGAAAGCCCTGCGCGAGGCAGGGACCGAATGGCGAACGATCGAGCAGCTGATCGAGCGCGCGCACGGCCTGCTTCGGGAAGACTACGAAGACTCGGACAGAATCGCAGATCGCTTTGCCATGGAACGCGACGGAGCCGATCGGATGCTCAGAGATTTCGCGCAGCTCGGGATAGTGCGAAGGGAGGGTGGCGAGCCGCCGCGCTACCGCGGTTCATTTGGCAATGGGCCGCCCGGCGATGGTCCCGGGGGTGGGGGCCGGGACGGCGATGATGGCGGATCCGGAATGGGCGAGGTACTGAGGAGCCCGATCCTGTTCGCGATGGATAAGCAGGACTTCGCTGCGGCCGTGGCCCGCTCGCTGGAGATTTACTGATGGCTACCCCGGCGAAGATCAATAGTCTTGCGCTTCTCGGTCTCAAGTGTGGGAGCAATGTCTTTGACCTGTCGAGCGACATGGCCAATATCAGCATCAGGGACCAGGTCGTGCGCGCACGGCTGCTGGTACGGGACTTGGCGAATCTTCCGGAGCGGCCCGCCAAGGTGCTGGTGGTCGGTGCCGGATTCGCCGGCGTCTCCGCGGCTCTCGCCTGCATCGAGGCAGGCATCGGGGTAACAGTCGTCGAGGCCAATGACGAGCCATTCAAGCTGCAACTGAAGCGCAACGAGCGCTGGGTCGGACCTCTCATTTATGAATGGCCGATGCATAACAGTGACGATCAGACCTATCCGCCCTCTGTGGTCCCTCCGCTGCCGGATACCTCGCTGCTGGGAAGGATCTGGGGAGCACTGAAACTCGGACCCGAGCCGATGGAGGCCGAAGACCTGGCCAAGCATGCCACGCAAACCCTCCGCACGGAGATGCGCAAGCGAAACTTTGCGATCTACGTGGATGTGGATCCGGCCACGGTCACGACCTATGTTCACGCCTTCCATCAGGAAACCGATCCTCTCAAGAGAAAGGACTTGACGCTGCCCGCCGCGACGCTTTGGCCCAGTGGGGGACCGCAAGGTATGACGAATATCCAGCGTCCGGATGCCATCATTCTGGGCGGCGGCGTCGGACAGGAGATAGTGTGGCTCGACAAGCCTCCCGAGGATCCGAGTGTCAACGAGGCGAGAGGCGCTCCATTCTGGAGTGTGGACGGGTGGCTCTCTGCTGCGGTTTCAGCGGACGACGAGGTCGGCGTGTTCGGTGGCGGTGATGGAGCGCTGCAGGACGCTTTGCGAGCGCTGACCGGTCGCGTCCATCCGCAGCGGACACTGCGGGATATTCGCGCGGCCTCGTCCCAAGCCGAAGCGGCGCTGCTCGCCGCGGAGCCGGAGTTGTTGGCCGTGGAGCTGGAGAGTCGACTGGCCGCCACCTGGACGCCGATCTGGGA
>JALYWD010000637.1 GCA_030852885.1 Chloroflexota bacterium
CGCTGATGCAGGGAATCGAGTTCAGAGGTCTCTGGCGCGAGTACTCGGGATGCTTGCACGTTGCCACCTTTTTGGGTGAGGCTCCTGGCGTGAACACCGCAAATCACGCACACGGCCGGGCGGGATGGACCCTCGCCGTCGCCTGAAGATCAAGAAATCGTGCGCTGGGTGCGGGCGTCCCACAGCCTTCCCCTGCTGTTGGACCGGCCGATGGTAGTGTGACGTGTCGGGCGTTGTCAAAGCTCGCGTGTCCAACCAGCGTGCCCCACGCCACGGAAATCTGACCTGGCCTATGCACCATAAAAGTCGCGGAACCAGGCCACGTAGCGCGCCACGCCGGTCTCGATCGGGGTGGCAGGCGCGAAGGCAATGGCGGCCTCCAGGTCCGCGACGTCGGCGATGGTGTCTTCGACATCGCCCGGCTGCATCGGGAGCAGGTTCATGCGGGCGGTGATCCCCAGTTCCTGCTCCAGGAGCTGGATCAGGTACAGGAGCTCGACGGGCTGGCTGTTGCCGATGTTGTAGACCCGGTACGGCGCGCTGCTGGTCGATGGCCTCGGCTCATCGCTGCGCCATTGCGGGTCCGGTGTTGCGGGGCGGTCCAGCACCCGCGCGACGCTTTCGGCAATGTCATCGACGTACGTGAAGTCACGGCGATGCTTCCCATAGTTGTAGACATCGAGCGCATCGCCCGCCAGCATGGCGGTCGCGAAGCGGTACAACGCGGCGTCCGGCCGTCCCCATGGCCCGTAGACATTGAAGAAGCGCAGCCCGGTCGTGGGAATCCGGTACAGGTTGGAATAGCTGTGCGCCATGAGCTCGTTCGACTTCTTGGTGGCCGCGTAGAGCGAGAGGGGATGATCCACCAGGTCATCGACGGCAAAGGGCAGCTTCGTGTTGCCACCGTAGACCGAACTGCTCGAGGCATAGACCAGGTGCCCGACGTTGGCGGCACGACACCCTTCGAGCACATTCAGGAACCCGACGAGGTTCGCCTCCGCGTAGGCATGGGGGTGCGTGAGGGAGTAGCGAACCCCCGCCTGGGCCGCCAGGTTAATCACGCCCTGGGGCCGGTATTCCGCGAAAGTGGCCGCCATGGCCGCGGTGTCGGCGAGGTTGGCACGGATGAACGTAAAGCCCGGCTCGCCGGCAAGCAGGGCCAGCCGCGACTCCTTCAGGCTGACATCGTAGTAGTCGTTGACGCTGTCGAGGCCCACAACATCGTCCCCACGGGCGAGCAGCCGTCGCGCCACGTGGAAACCGATGAATCCGGCCGCCCCTGTCACTAGCACTCGGCCCACGTTGCGTTTACTCCCGGGATGTCCTGTCTCGCCAACTGCCTGATCCCGGAGAGCGTACTGGCAACGTCTTGCCGCTGTCCGGGTGGCGGTCTGTGCTCCCTATACTCCGTGGTCATGGAAGATATGGCTGAGCCCGATGAAATTCTGCTCGAAGGGATGCGCTTCTACGGCTATCACGGGGTGCATCCGGAGGAGCAACGGCTGGGGCAACGGTTTGTGGTCGATGTCGCGCTGGCGGCGAGCTTGCAGGCTGCGGGCGAGCAAGATGATCTCGACGCGACGGTCTCCTACAGCGCGGCGTACGCCGAGATCCGGCGCGTCGTGGAAGGTGAGCCCCGCAAGTTGATCGAAGCGGTTGCCGAGGAGATCGCAACCGCCATGCTCGCGCTGGACAGCCGCGTTCAGCGCGTGAGGGCGCGCGTGGCGAAGCCGGAGGCGCCCGTGAAGGGCGCGATCCTCGATACGGTAGCCGTCCGCATTACCCGCTGGCGCACGCCAGAGGAGACGCAAGGGTGAGCGAGGAGCAAGAAAGCGGAATCGATCAGCCGCGCATCGAACGGGCGGTGCGCGAGATGCTGCTGGCCATCGGCGAGGACCCGGACCGCGAGGGGTTGCTCCAGACCCCGGCCCGGGTGGCGCGCGCGTACGCGGAACTCTTCGCCGGGCTCCACGAGGACCCCCGCCATCATCTCAACGCCACCTTCGATGAAGGGCACAAGGAGATGGTGATCCTGCGCGACATCCCGTTTGCCTCACTCTGCGAGCACCACCTGCTGCCCTTCACTGGCGTCGCGCATGTGGGGTATATCCCGCGCGGCCGCATCGTCGGCCTGAGCAAGCTGGCGCGACTGGTGGAAGGCTACGCGCGGCGGCCGCAGGTCCAGGAGCGGCTGACCAGCGAGGTGGCGGACGCGATCATGGAGGTGCTGCGCCCGGATGGCTGTGGCGTGGTGGTTGAGGCCACCCACACCTGCATGACGATCCGGGGTGTGGAGAAGCCGG
>JALYWD010000659.1 GCA_030852885.1 Chloroflexota bacterium
TGCGGCAGCGCCGGTATCTACAACATCATCCGCGAGGAGATGGCCAACGAGCTGGGTGACCGCAAGGCGCTGCACATCATGGAAACGCCCGCGGCCGAGGTTATCACGGCGAACCCGGGGTGCCACATGCAGGTGCGGGCCTCACTGCGCCGGAATGGCAGCGAGACCCGCGTGCGTCACATTGTGGAGTTGCTGGACGAGTCATACGGCGGCGCGAAAACCAAGCGCTCGATCATTGGCGGTCGTTAGGCGTTAGGAGGCGCGCAGGAGCGCTTCCAGCCGGTCAATGTCGGCCCGCACCACATCCAGACCTGCGCGCCAGAATTGGGGAGCGCGCAGGTCGATGCCGAAGCGGTCTGCCAGCTCACTTGCCGTCGCGTTGCCGGTGTCTCTCAGGAGGGCGTCGTAGCGCTCCGGGAACCCGGACGGATCGCGCCGGGCCTCGGCGTAGAGCCCAAGGCCGAACAGCAGCCCGAACAGGTACGGAAAATTATAGAAGGACTGCTCAGGCCGGTAGTAGTGTCCCTTGACGGCCCACATGTACGGGTGACGCGCCTCTGGGTCCAGCCCATCGCCGTACGTGCCTGCCTGCGCTCCCAGCATCAGTTCGCAAAACTCGTCCGCCGAAAGCTCGCGCGAGAGACGCTTCTCGCAGATTGCCTGCTCGAAATCGAAGCGGCTGATGATATCAACCACAATCTGGCCGCTACCCTGCAACGACTGCTCCAGAATGTAGACCTGCTCGGCGGTGCTGGCGTCTTCCAGCGCCGCCTCCTTGATGATCGTCTCGCAGAACGTGCTCGCGGTCTCCGCCAGGCACATGGGCGTCGCGTGCAGCAGTGGTGGCAGGTCTGACTGGGTCAGGTTGTGGTAGGCGTGCCCCAACTCATGCGCCAGCGTCGAGACGCCGTCATACCCAGTTGAAAAGTTCTGGAGAATGCGCGAGTTCGGTCCGCCCACCCACATGCAGTACGCGCCTCCCGCCTTCCCGGGACGCGGCTCGGCGTCAATCCAGTCCTCCGCGACCGCGCGGCGGGCCAGGCCACCCATGCGCGGACTGAACGCGGCGAAACGCTCCTCGATGAAGGACGTCGCACGTGGCCACGTCCAGATGCGATCCGGGGCGCCCATCGGGGCGAACAGGTCGTACCAGGCGAGTGCGGGCACGCCGAGCGCCTCGGCCTTGAGCTTGAAGTAGCGACGAAACTCCGGGAAGGATGCCCGCGCCTCCCCCATCAGTGCCTCCAGGACCTCATTGTCGATGGCGTTGGCGAACACCGCCTCATCCAGTGGCCCGTCCCACCTGCGCCGCTGCGCCAGGGTGACCACCTCCCCCTTGACGCCGTTGAGGGCCGCGGCGAGAGGCAATGCATGAGTGCGCCAGGCAGCCAGTTCAGCCCCCCATGCTCGCGCACGCACCTGCCGGTCAGCATGGTGCGCGAGGTTGCGCACCTCGCTCATTGGCAAGCGTTCCCTCCCCTGCTCACCATCGACCTCGACCGTGATCTGGGAACTCAGGTTGCCGTGCAGCCGGCCCCAGGCGCTGCCGGCCGCCGGACCAAGATCAGCGGCCAGCGCTTCCTCCACCGGGCTCATGAGATGGGCCGAACGCGCCACGGCACGCCGCAGGAAGTACGCGTGCTCCCTGGCCACAGGCGAACCGGCAATGAGCGCTTCGATTTCTTGCCCGGCCAACCAGGCGTCAAGCCGCGTCAGCGCCTTCTCCTGGGCAACGCTGCGCGCCTGCAGTTCGCTGAAGCGCGACTGCGCCAGGTCGTTGCGCGAGTTGGTGGTGATCAGCCCGTAGAGATACGCCCAGATCACCTCCTGGCGTCCCGAGACATCGTTGAGCCGGGCAAGCGCGTCTTCCAGCATCGCCTGAGGATCGCTTTCGGCGTTCTCGGCATCCGCCAGCAAGCCATCGAGTTCGCTCAGGTCACTGAGAAGCGTCGCGAACGCATCCGCAAACGCGGGTGAATCAAGGGCTGGAAAGACCGGCGTAAGATCCCAGCGAGGGAGCGCGGTACGGTCCGTGGTGGCACTCGCGGTCATTGTGGATACCATCTCCAGTATGGCTTCGAACACATGGCGTTAGCGTAGGACAGCGGGAGCAAGCATGCCTCAAGACACGTCACCGCAACTCACCGCCGATGCGGTCATTGACCTCCTGGGTATGAAACCGCTCACGTTCGAGGGCGGCTACTTCGCCGAGACCCACCGGGCCGGCGTACTCGCTCCGGAGCACGTGCCGTGGGCGCCTGGTGATCACCGTTCGCTGAAGACGGCGATCTACTACCTGCTAACGCCGGACACCATGTCGGCCATGCATCTGTTGCCCGGAGACGAAGTCTTCCACCACTACCTGGGCGACCCAGTGCACCAGTTGCAACTCTTCCCGGACGGCACCGGCCAGATGGTGACGATTGGCAGCGATCTGCTTGCCGGAGAGCGGCCGCAAATTGTTGTGCCTGGCGGCGTCTGGCAGGGAGCGTTGCTCGTTCCAGGGCGGTTTGGCTTCGCCCTCATGGGCACGACCATGGCGCCGGGATTTGATCATCGCGATTTTGCACTGGGCAACCCCGGTGTGCTTGGCCGCCGCTTCCCTGATTGGGAAAAGGAGATTTCAGCCCGGCTGCCGTCAAGAACTTGACACCGCGAGAGTCATTCTGTAGATTTCGGTCAACAACTGAAGAGAGCATCCTTATCGAGAGGGGTGGAGGGACTCGGCCCTATGAAGCCCGGCAGCCTGCGACACGTGCGCAAGGTGCCAAATCCGGCAGAGCGATCTGCGAGATAAGGGTATGCGTTCACGCTACCCCTGCCTCGGCGGGGGTTTGTCATTCTGGAGCACTTCAGCGTCGCGGCGAATTACATAGGTCGCTACACGGTTTGAAGGATGCGCCGGGAACGTACTCCCGGGATGATGGGCGCAGGGGATCGGCAGGGGACAATGCTTCGGGTGCAAGGTGCACGGTAGGCGCCTTCAGGAGTACGTGGTCAATGAGTGAAGAACGCAAGATTCGGCAAGCCATCGAAACGAACGAGAGTCGATCCCGGCTCCACGTCGTGCGTCACCATGAGGACGAGCCAGGCGGGCTGGCGTCACCCCAGCACTCGATGAATCTCGGTCACCTCGAGCTGGAGTTGGGAGGCAACCTGCAGCACGTCACGCTGGCCTACCGCACGTGGGGCAAGCTCAACGAGCGCGGCGACAACGCCGTTATCGTGCTACATGCTCTCACGGGTGACAGCGTGGCCGGTGGTCCGGGAGGCTGGTGGGAACCGCTGATCGGGCCAGGCCGGGCGCTGGACACTGACAATGCCTTCGTCATCTGTTCCAACATCCTGGGCGGATGCCAGGGGAGTACTGGCCCAGCCTCGCAGGATCAACTCACGGGCCGGGAGCTCGGTATGCGCTTCCCGCTCGTGACCATCGGCGACATGGTCAACGCGCAGCGACTGCTGCTGGAGCGCCTGGGTGTGACACGCGTGGTGGCCGTGGGTGGCTCCATCGGAGGATTCCAGGCACTGGAATGGGCCACACGCCATGCGGACATGGTCAGCGGCGTCGTACCGGTGGCCGCGACAGGTGCACTGGATTCCCAGGGGATTGCCATCAACGAAATCGGCCGTCGCGCCATCATGGCCGATCCCGATTGGCGGGGCGGCGCGTACGCGGCCGAGGGGGTCTTTCCGTCGAGCGGCATGGCCATTGCGCGCATGGCCGGGATGGTGACCTACCACTCCAAGGAGAGCATGGGCATGCGGTTCGGCCGCAACCTGGCCACCCGTCCGGTGCTCTACCCTTCCTTTGGTCCCACATTCGACGTCGAGGGCTACCTTCACTATCACGGCGATGCGCTGGTCAAGCGCTTTGACGCCAACAGCTACCTCTACCTCACTCGCGCCATGGACCTCTATGACGTCGCTCGCAATGGCGGTGAGGAGTACTGGCTCAGCAAGATTGAGGTCCCGGTGCAACTGGTCGGCATTCGCTCAGATTGGCTCTTCCCGCCGGAAGCCGTCCGCGCGCTCAGCGAGCGGCTACGGGCTCTAGGGAAGAACGTGTCCTATACCGAACTGAATTCGCCCCACGGGCACGATGCATTCCTGAAGGAATGGGACCAGATGACGGACGCTATCGGCGGCTTCGTCGCGGATCGCATCGTGCTGCCCACATGACGTCACCACCGGGGTACAAGCGCCCACCACGAGGCGCAAAGGACGTCATGCCTGACGCGGCTCCGGCCGCGCACTGACGCCAGGTTCATTTGTTCCACCTTATTTGCAAAACACCTGCGGCATCCTCGCCGCGGGCCGAGGTTTCAGGAGGGTCCATCGTGTCTGCAACTGCTGTCGCCAACCCGGGATTTGAAACGCTGGCGCTCCACGCGGGCCAGGAAGTTGACTCCGCCACGAATTCGCGAGCTGTTCCGATTTACCAGACCACGTCGTACGTCTTCAATGACACCGAACACGCGGCCAACCTCTTCGGTCTGCGCGAGTTTGGCAACATCTACACACGCATCATGAACCCGACGACCGACGTGCTCGAGAAGCGCATTGCCGCGCTCGAGGGCGGGGTGATGGGGCTCGCGCTCGCTTCCGGCCAGGCGGCGGAAGTACTGGCGGTCCTCAACATTGCCGAAGCCGGCGACGAGATCGTCTCCACCACCAGCCTCTACGGTGGCACCTACAACCTGTTCAAGCACACCCTCCCCAAGATGGGCATCACGGTCCACTTCGCCGAGCCAAACCCGGAGGCGGTTGCCGCGGCGATCACCCCGAAGACCAAGCTGGTCTACTCCGAGACGCTCGGCAACCCGGACTTGCTGACGCTGGATCTGCAAGCCGTCGCCGACATCGCCCACAGCCACAACATTCCGCTCATCATCGATAACACGTTCGCCAGTCCCTACCTGGTGCGGCCGCTCGATCACGGTGCGGATATCGTCGTGGAGTCCCTGACCAAGTTCATCGGCGGTCACGGCACCTCCATCGGCGGGATCATCGTCGATGGCGGCAAGTTCGACTGGAAGGGCTCCGGCAAGTTCCCCGGCTTCACCGAGCCGGACGACAGCTACCACGGCCTGGTCTACACCGATGTCTTCACGAAGGAAAACTTCGGAGCCGACATCTCCTACATCATCAAGGCCCGCGTCCAGGGTCTGCGTGACACTGGCGCCGCGCTCAGCCCGTTCAACTCGTTCCTCTTCCTGCAGGGCGTCGAGACGTTGCCACTACGCATGGAGCGCCACAGCCAGAACGCCATGGCCATTGCCCGCTACCTGAGCGAGCACCCGAAGGTGAGTTGGGTCAACTACCCCGGCCTCCCGAGCCATCCCGCGTACGAGCGCGCCACCAAGTACTTCCGCAACGGCCTGTACGGCGCAATCCTGGGCTTCGGCATCAAGGGTGGCCTCGAGGGTGGCCGCAAGTTCATCGAGAGCACCAAGCTGTTCTCACACCTGGCCAACGTCGGCGATGCGAAGTCGCTGGTCATTCACCCTGCAACCACGACCCACTCGCAGCTTGACGAGGAGCAGCAGGCCTCGACCGGCGTGACGGCGGATTATGTCCGCCTCTCGGTCGGACTGGAGA
>JALYWD010000135.1 GCA_030852885.1 Chloroflexota bacterium
GGGCCACCAATCACCGTGAGCGACCGGCGCTGCGTGAGAGACGCCCAGAGCGTTGCGGCGCACTCCGCATCGATCGTGCCGTTCAACACCAGATCGCGCAGGGTGAGAGGCGTGGGTGGGGCAGGACCAGGACCCCACCAATGGTATGGCGCATCGTAGCGAGCAGGGTTCGTCATGCGGCCTCAGGACCAGAGAGCGATCAGGCATCCTCGGCCAGGACGGCGGCGACGTGCGGCAGATCACGGAACTCGCCCCACCGGGAGAGACCGAAGCCGGCCAGCGTCACGTCTGGCGCGGAGAACCCGCGCAAGGCTACTGGAACGTCAAGAATACGCGCGACATCGCGGTCAAGGAGTGTGCAAATGTCCACGCTGGTCGCGCCGTGTCGCAGTAGCCACGCGGTCACAAATGCGGCGCTCAGCCCGGAGCTGAGAACCTCCTGCACCACCGTCACCGGGCGGTGCAGGACGCTGGCGCGGGGGGAGCGCTCCACCCTGACGCGCCGCGTGGATGCAGGCCCGTCGGGGATGGAGAGCACGATGCTGTCGTGGTCCACCGGCACGCCCTGAGCCCGCACCTGCCCACTCAGCGCATCCAGGAACGTGCGGGACCCTCGCCCGAGCCCCAGCAAGAGCGGCCGCACGGCTCGCTCCTCGGTCGCCTTGCTCGCCCAGAGGTCCCTGTAGTCGGTTGCCAGCTCCTCGATGCGGTTACCCAGTTGCTGGCCGTCGTAGATGATCTCGCCCAGCACGGGATGTGACCCCGAGTGATCGTGACCGTACGTGCGTTGCAGGCGCTCGAAATCACGCAGGTAGAGAATCCGCACGTTGACGTTTGGATAGTGCTGCCGCAGCAGGCGGAACTTGCGGTTCTTCCGCGTGACAAGCCTTTGCCGCATGGTCGTCAGTTCCAGGTAGCAATCGTGATCTGGCAAGTAGAAATCCGGCGTTACGAACTGGAGTGGTTCCCCATTCGGCCCCCAGCGCACGGCGAATGTCGTTGGTTCGTACGACCACCGAATGCCGTAGAACGTCAGGACGTGCGAGAGGTCGCTCTCGGCGGGATGAGCGAATCGGCTGTCGTCCGGTTGCATGAGCCACCGCAGCGGGGGCAGCAGTTGTTGCTCCATAGCGTCAGTGCCCGGAACGCTTTCGATGCCGCGCGCTTTGCGGCGCGGCTGGGCGCCAATTGTTTCGCCAAGGAGGACCGCTTCCCTCGCCATGAGTGCCTCGTGCCGCCGGCCAGGGGAAGCTACGTCCCCCACCTCGACGACCTGGTTGATGCGCTTTGAGTTGCGGGGG
This sequence comes from Chloroflexota bacterium, assembly GCA_030852885.1. GTDB lineage: Bacteria > Chloroflexota > Chloroflexia > Thermomicrobiales > UBA6265 > JACCXM01. The sequence continues at coordinate 1,302 of JALYWD010000135.1, forward strand.
AACGGATTGATTGTGGCACCCGGAACCGAGGATCACAACGGCCCATTTGGCACGGTTTTCAGCGCAGTGCAGGTTCGATTGGGAGCAACATGGCGGCCAGATGGGACCGCTGGCGCTGTACCGTCATGTCATCGTGTGGATTCGGCTGGTTCGGAAGTACCGGATTCCTCCAGAATCTCCATGTGTCCCGGAGTCAAGAGGGAAAGGTGCGTGAAGTCCTGATTCGGATTGGCGCCGTGCCAGTGCGGCGTGTACTTCTCGATGAACGCAACATCTCCCGTCCGCAGCGCCAGCGTCTTGTTGTCGCTGGCAACAAAGCCTTCCCCGCTCGTGGCGACCAGCACCTGATCGGTTGAGTGCGTGTGGCGCTTGTTGCGCGCGCCGTCACGAAAGGTCACCGCCGTCACGCGCAGAAGGTCTGCGACGCCTTCAGGCACCAGGTCCTGGCTGACGACCTCTCCGACGAAGATCGGGTTTGCTGAAGATGATGCCTGAGTCTCGTCAATCGTCATCCGCCGTATTCCCATGGTCTTGTTCCTCCGCTACCGTGTTCGAGACAATTCCCACGTAGTTGGAAGTAGCATGCACACATGATGCCTGAGCGCCAGCACTGCCTGCTGCCCGAAGAGGATGAACTGGACGACCCGGACGACGACGACGGGATCGACTTCCAGTTGCCCGGAGATCTCTGGTTTCGTGCGTCACGGCGCGGAAAGTTGGACGTGGCGTCGTATACTTATGGGATGAAACCGCCGGAACCTCAGTCCGGCTCACACTAGCGAGAGCCCACGAAAGAAGGACAGCTAACGAATGGCACATGCGCAGCCGGCCCCTCGCGACGGAGAGGCATTCGATGTCGTGCTCATTGGTGGGGGCACCGGCGGCTACGTCGCCGCTATCCGCGCGAAGCAGCTCGGGCTCGACGTTGCGGTGGTGGAAATCAGCAAGATCGGCGGCACCTGCCTGCACCAGGGGTGTATTCCGACGAAGGCATACCTGAAGTCAGCGGATGTCTACGAAGAGGTCCAGCACTCAGCCGAGTTCGGCGTCAACATCGCCGGCGAGGTCTCGTTCAACTACCCTGCCGC